>CAZUKR010000042.1:0-20648 GCA_964620885.1 uncultured Eubacterium sp. | reverse complement strand
TTTACACCCAGAAGTGCGAAAAGCTCTCCTTTTTCCACAGATAAACTTAAATTATCTACTGCGGTTATGTCTTTATACTGCTTAGTCAGATTCTTTATCTCTATTGCTTTCATGCCTTTTGTCCTCCCCTCTCCATAAGTTCCCTTGCACGTTCCATAAACAAACTGCTTTTTACAATGGCAATTCCTTCCCCTTCGTCTCCAAGAACCAGCAGGCTCTCTCCTTCCTTAATATCAAACAGGTCTCTTGCTTTTTTGGGAATTACAATCTGTCCCCGTTCTCCCACGGTTACCGTTCCAAAGACATGCTTTCCTTTTGGTGCGATGGGAATCCCCGTTTCTTTGGTATCATGCCTTACCAAGTCATCTAAGGTCACTTGATAAAGTTCTGCTAATGCCATACAGTTTTTCAAATCCGGAACGGTTTCCCCCATTTCCCATTTTGCCACCGCTTGTCTGGATACACCAATTTTCTCTGCTACCTCCTCCTGAGTAAATTTATTTGTATTTCTTAAAAACGTTAAATTCATACTAATCATACTTTTCACACTCCTTCTATATCTAAATTATCATAATTTTTCTGTAGATACAACGAACCAGGGATAACATAAAATGTTATCCCTGGTTGCATTACAAAAGCATTTAATTTACAGCTATTTTGAAAAACCATTTCTCAATTCTTCCCAATTCCAATTAAGGTTCTCAACAATATCTTTTAAATAGGGTATCGTCTTTTCAATGACTTTATCATTTTCCAAAAAATTTGCGAAGGAATGTGCCTGTATTAGATAAGAAATGGATTCCTCATCCCAACCATTTTTTTTATTTCGAATTTCTGTTGCATACAAAAAGTAGTATTGATCTAAGAAAAAAGTCGTTGCTTGCTTTTTTGCAAAATCTATTGCTTTTCCTAACGTTTTTAAGCAGGATTCTGTGTCATTTATATTTGAATAAAATTTACTTAAATTATCGTATAGAAACAACGTCCAAAAAACATGCTGATCCAAATCAATTTCTTCCATCATATCAGGAATTTGTTTAAAATAGTAATTAGATTTTTCTTTGTCACCCTTCTTAGAATATGTTACACCAAGTTCACATATCGCTAAAACTGTAAAAATATCTAACCGCTGTTCATGCAGCTGTAAAATTAAGTTATAGCCAAATATCGCATTATCATAATTTTCAGACTGCCACATTTCTGCATTAGTTTTGAGAAAAAGATAGTGAGCGTCCTGCTTATTCTCTGTAATATTATTTAATACGTCTAATACCTTGTCATATTCATAGTTCATGCAATACCTGTCGGCCTCTGAAAGTGTTCGTGCTACAGATATTTCATTTTCACCGACTACAATATCATCAAATGTTAGTCCTAAACGAATAAGAATCTTTGCTAAAACTTCACTACTAGGAACAGAACTATTTCTTTCTAAGGCACTTATTGTTCCTTGTGTTGTAATTCCATCAGCCAAATCTTTTTGAGATATTCCCAGATTTCGCCTAATCTCTCTGATTTTTTTTCCGTCAATCATAATTATCCTCCAATTTTAATCAGTTTTCTATTTTTTTTATAATACAAATATGTTATTATCATCTATGAAAGGAGGGGAGTAATAATGAAAAAAATTATTGCAAGCGTACTTATATTATTTATTTTTACTTCAGGAAATGTAAATAATATAAGTTCATCAAAGTGCATCAATGAAAATCCAAATGCTATTGATTTTCAAATCGAATCTATTTCTGCACTCGCAGCTTCAGAACTTGAGTATCATTAAAAATCCTATTGGTTTTTTCCTAAGTTCTTTATGAACTTAGGATTTTTTAATTATGAAATTGTATTTAGACATCTATCTAATACAAATATTCACACTCTTTTCATCAACAAATCTAATTTATCTATGTGGTATTTTATCACGAATACTGCGTTTTTTCCATAAAATTATACTAAATTAATATTTTTTTATTTTATTAAATGCAAGATACTTTTTTAAAAGAACTCCAGAAAAATAAAAAAATTGAAAAAACTTGATTATATTTAAACTGTTCCCTAATAAGAGATAGAGGCGCTGTTCAATATAGTCAAGTTTTTTAGCATTATTTATCTAAAGTTAATACAAGAGATTTTTTTAAGTTTACTGATTTTTACACCAATTCTTCCAAATTGAAATTTACTTCCAATTTTTATTGAATGAATCCATTCTACAGAATCTTTATTTAAAAGATAATTTTTTCTAGAAATTATTCCTGTAGAAATCAAAATTTTAGATGGAGTATTGCTAACTTTAGTTAAACAACAATTTGAAAAAACAAATACAATAATATCAAATAACAAAAGCAGTACTAGAAAAATAATAGAATTATAATGGAAAACAATAATTAGATTAAGCATACATAAAACAACTAAAAATATGATTCGAATAGCGGTATACTGTGACCAAAATATGTATTGATCCATTTTAAATTCTGGTAGAATAAGTGAGATATTTGTTTTTAATTCATCTTCCTTTTGATAAGGAAGAATATAATTTGTTTTTATCTGATGGTCTTCAGATTCGGCATTAAGTACAATAGCTTTTACCGAAGAAAGCTTCATTAAAGCTTGACCTAAGGAACAAGTTATGACCAGTCCCGTTATGGCAGCCTTTTTTATTTTCATACTTGCATTTTTTACAATTCCATTTGATATTTCAAGATACATTCCATAATCATATAATTTATATTTTGAAAAACTAATAAACTGTTTTAGAACAGACGATAGACAACTTAATATTGCAATTAATAGTATTACCAAAAATTTATTTTGTTTTTCAGTGAATTGGCGCATTAATTTAGACAAATCTACACCGAAGTATTCCAAAAAATCAGATATAAAAAAATATATTGTCATTACATATAAATAGTTTAATGTAACAAATGAACTGTAAACAATCTTTTTTATAGAAACAGGCTTATAGATTTTCTTCTCGTCCAAGTTTGTTTTTATACCTTCATCTCCGTTATTACTATTTGGAATTTTATAAATGTATTTATCTATTTTTTCCCGTTCCTTTTTGGTAATAATAGGTATACTTTGCACTCTATTGTCTCCAGTGTCGGGTAAAAGCAAATCTAATTTAAAAACATTAAATAATCTGAAAAAATATGGTTGGTACCAATTTGCTCCAGATATAGATTTGTAATTAATCGCGTAGCTTTTTTTATGAAACACTCCTTTCTTTATATTTATCTCTTCTAATTTAAAATCATACTTAAAGAAATATATTTCAGAAATAATCCGCTTAAGATAAAATAAAAAGCTTATTATCATACCAAATTTTATGAAACGTATTAATGGCTGCATCCCTGAAAAACTTTGACTAATTAAAAATATCAAAGAGAAATTAGCAATTAGCATTCTTGTAAAATTGTAGCTATAAAACAAAAACAATATCGTATTTTTACTTTTCATTACAAAATCCTCGCCGAAATAAATTTTGATATTTCTTCTCTATCTCTTTGGGAAATACCAGTTATAGAAAATTCCATGTCTGTTGTTCTAAAAGAAATTTGATAATAATCAAATTTTTGAGATATAACGTTCTGTTTATACTCAATACTGTATATCTTAGAATAAAAAACCTCAATTCTTGAATGAAAAATCACTCCTTTAGATATAATAATCCTATCTTCTTTTAACATAACAAAATAACTTTTCTTTTTTACAACCTGAGAAATAAATTCTACTATACATAATAAAAAAGTTAAAATTATTATTATATAAAGATATTTTAAATTCCACGAAAACCAGTAAAACAAAAGAAAAAAGAAAGGAATTGATATTATTACATATGCAATTGATATAAGCCAATTATATGATGTATATTTTGGGGTCAATTTTATTTTCTTAGTATCCATTACAAACCTCCTTATATAAGTTTCTTATTGACATTTTAATTTTATTGATTTATAATCAATATTGTTCATAATATTATTCACTTCTAATTAAATATATTAAGGTGGTGAAAAGATGGAATGGTTTATTATGCTAAACGAAGAGGATCAAGAATTTATCCGTCAATTTGTGATATCTTCAGGTTCATTAAAACAACTAGCGCAGATTTATGAAGTAAGTTATCCTACTGTGAGACTTCGATTGAATAATATTATTAACAAGCTAGAACTTTTAACCCAAGAAGAAAAAAATACATTTGAAATTAAAATAATGCAAATGGTAATTGACGAAAAAATATCTTTAGAAATAGCAAAAGAAATAATTAAAAAATATAAGGAGGAACAACATGATTAAAATAATTCTTATCGTATCAGTAATTGCACTTCAAACTTTTTTTGGTCATTTAGAAAGTAAAATATTAGGTGCAATCCTGCCTGTTATTTCCGTAGGGCTGTTTGTCTACTTATTAGTTGCTGGCTATATTGAATTTAAATTCTTTGATATCCTGCTTCCATTGGTGGGGCTCTTTGCTTTAATCAGTTTATGGGAAGGCGGAAGAACTTCTAAACTTAATAAACAGAAAAAAGAAATTGAAAAAATGAAAGCGAAAGATTATCAATAAAAGGATAATTAATAGGGAAAAGAGCTATCAGTAATCACTTGCCCTGATTTGATAGCCCTTAAATAATGATACCCTAGTTATTACTTAATGCCAACAGCTTCTTTTACTTTCTCTACAATCCATTCAATATACATTCCAATATCTAACCACTTTTGAATTTTACTCCAATTGTTCTTAACCCATTTTACTGCTTTTGGTCCATACTTTGTAACTGCTTTAATGATTGCTTTCATAAATAGTTCTCCTTTTCCTTTTTCTTTTCTTTCTTAGTACTAAAAATAATTGTTTGAATATTCAAATACTATTTTACTACTTATTTTTTATATTTACAAGTTTCTTTTTAAATTATTATCTCTGTTCTATTATTTAATTATTGTTTTTATATTTTATTGAATTTTTATAAAGATAATGATATACTATTTTTATAATTTAATTTTAGGAGGAAAAAGTGAAATCAATTTATTTATCTAATTTAAAAAAAGAAATTAAATCAATTAAGGCAATCATTGTAAGTGCATTATTTATTCTTGTCTCTTTTCTGATTGCAAAGTATTCTGGCTCACTATCCATTTTTAGTGATGGTAATTCACCGGCAATAGAAACTCTTTTTGGCATATATGCATTTTTAGGTTTCTTATTTTCGTCAATACTTTTCTCTGGCATTATTTGCAGGGAAGTAGAAACTGAAACACTTAGATACATAACGCCTTATTTATCCAGAAGAAAAATTTACTTTACAAAATTTCTTGTAATGATGACCTACTTCTTACTAATTATTCTAGTTTCACTTGTTACTTTATTTGCCATAAGAGGGGAAATTTTTCTTCCCATCCAGGACCTTGTTAATATAATAATATTTTTTGCATATACAGAATCTCTAGTATTACTTATATCTACAATCAGTAACAGTGAAAGACTTGCTTCACTTTTAGGTATTGTTTTCAGCATAGCATTTCCTATCATATTTGCCTTTTCCTATTTTAAAGAAAACATATTGCTGAAAATAGTAAATTGGATTTTACCTTATAAATATTTAGAAGATGACTGGGAAATACTTGTTCTTCTTCTGCTATCACTTATACTCTTTGTATTAGGATTGACTTTTTTTGAAAGGAAAGAAATTTAAAATGATAGAATGTGTGGATATCAATAAAAGTTTTCACCAGAAAGCTGTGTTACAAGACGTTTCCATTACTATAAACAATAATAAAATTACTTCATTAATTGGTAGTAATGGGGCAGGTAAATCAACGCTTATCGGGGTGATTTTAGGATATTATAATTTGAATTCAGGTACTATAAGAAAAAATACCACTTCTGTTATGCCAGATGCTGATTCCCTATACTCTGACATGACTGGTTATGAATTTTTATCATTTATGAGTGGCTTGAAAAAACTACCCTCCAATGAACTGGCTCTATCTTTAGCAAAAGATTTAAAGATTGAAAAAGACCTGACTAAAAAAATTGACAGCTATTCTTTTGGTATGAAGAAAAAAATAAGTTTTATTCAGGCTTGTATTGGCAGCTATGATTCATATATTTTTGATGAACCTACTTCTGGTGTAGATGAGCCTTCCGCTATTAAAATGCTGGATATTGTTCAAAATTTGAAAAAAAATGGTGCTGCCATTTTATTGACCTCTCATAATTTAGATGAATTAGAAAGAATTTCAGATTACATCTATATTATAGATAAAGGCAAAATTGTGAATGAAGGTACGGTAAATACCATAATAACTTCAAAGAATACTTCCGATAACTTTATTTATATTTTGAAGACATCAAATACAAAAAAAGCTTTTCAACAAATTTCATCGTCCTTTGATATTAAGATTTCTATACTAAATGACAGCGAAATTGAGATGGAAGTTGAAGACGATACTACTCAATTAGGAGAAATTCTCTATACCCTTTTAGAAAATAACATAACATTTTCAGAAGTCTACAAGGAGAAAAGGTCATTAAGGGAAAGCGTCTATACACAATAAAACTTTGAATGATAAGCACATAACCCATGGTTAATAATTGTGAGGAATATTTAACATAAACTCAATTGAATTTGCTTTTGAACTTTGATACTCTTAACTTAGATTAGGAGGAATAAATATGAGTATAGGAAATGTAATTCGGACTTACCGAAAAGAAAAACAACTGACTCAGGAACAAATGGCAAATCACCTTGGTGTTACTGCCCCGGCAGTGAATAAATGGGAAAACGGCAACTCTTTTCCCGATATCTCCCTCCTCGTCCCCATTGCCCGATTGCTGGAAATCCATACCGATACATTGTTATGTTATGAAGAAACCCTGACGGACGAGGAAATTAATCAGTTTGTACTGGAAATAAATGAAAACTTTAAAACGGAACCATACGATACTGTTTTCTCTCTGGCAATGGAAAAAATACAAAAATATCCAAATTGTGAAAAACTGATTTTTTCCTTAGCACCTGTATTGGACTTCTATCGTCTTCTCCTGCCGCAGGAAGATACCACCCATTATCACAAATTAATCCATGAACTATATCAGCGGCTTTTAAACAGTGATGACTTGTTAATTGTACACACTGCCCTGCTGTCTTTATTTTCCTCTTCTATTTCCAGACAGGAGTACGAAAAGGCCCAATATTATCTGGACCGGCTTCCAAAAGAAAGTTTTAATCCTAAACGGTATCAGGCTCTTTTATATGATAAACAGGATGAACAGACTAAGGCATATGAAACCTATGAGCAACTGCTGTTTTCCGGCTATAGTGATTTATCCTGGGCACTCCAGGGATTATACCGCCTTACCATGAAAGAAAATGACTTAAAAAGAGCCAGGTCACTTATAGAGAAACAAAAATCTCTGGCACGGCTGCTGGAGATGGGCCCCTACATGGAAGCCTCCTCTGAATGGGACTTTGTCTTATCCCAAAAGGATAAGGAGGGCGCCCTGCGGGTGCTGAAAATATTGCTGGAAAACATTGATAATCTGGATGCCGGCCGACATTCCGATCTATACCGCCACATGAAGTTTTCCAAAGATGCAACAAAAAATCTTACCTTTATGCTGAAAAAAACCTTTAAAGAAGAGGATTGTCCTGATTTTCTAAAAGAGGAGGAAGGGTATCAACAGCTGATAAAGGAATTTCATCGAAGGGAAATCATATAATCTATGATTTCCCCCGATACCGATTCAGACAGGCATAGATTTCCTGAACTCTTGGCATAGCAAGGCCTGCCGGCAGGTAACTGCCCTCACAAATTCCTGCAAACCCCTTTTCTTTTAATAAGACTTCCATTTCCTGTACTGCCTGCTGTAAACTTTTCTGTCCCTTTAGCAGATGCTGTGCCCCATATTTCAGCAGATACCCTAAAGCTGTAATCTGTTCTGTATCTGCAATCTGTTCTAAATAACGCAAATCTACCGTTTCATGATTGATAGAAAATCCGTCCTTTTCCATGACCTTTATCTTTACCCTGTCATCCCCCTTTTTTCCTGAAAGATTAAGGATTAAGTTCCGGTCAAAAGAGGGCTTCTGACTCTTCGGTACTTTTTCTACCGGAATCGGAAAGTTCTCTGCTTCCTTTTTTGCAAAGGTGGTAATATCTCTTGGAACATACTGTTCCATCTGTAGAATATAATCCGCCTTATGAAAATAAGAACCGGAACTGCCGGCCACAAGAATGGTAGAAATACCATAACTTTCATATAGTTCATTTATCCGTTCAAGAAAAGGTGTGATTGGCTCTGCCTCCCGATGCACCACCCGCTGCATCAGCTCGTCCCTTATCATGAAATTAGTGGCACTGGTATCCTCATCTATTAAAAAGAGATGGGTCTGTGCTTCCATAGCCTCTATTACATTTGCCGCCTGTGAGGTGCTCCCACTGGCATCCTCTGTGGAAAAATGCAGGGTATCTTTCCCATTGGGAAGATTGTTGATAAACATGGATACATCGGTATTTTTAATACTGCGTCCATCTTCTGCCCGGATTTTCACCGCATCTGACCGAGTAATCACATATTCCCTGCCATCTCCTCCAATGTGATTGTATACACCCATTTCCAGTGCCTTTAGTAAGGTGGATTTCCCATGATACCCCCCACCCACAATAAGGGTCACTCCTTGTGGGATTCCCATACCGGTTAAGGTTCCGTAAAAAGGAAGCTCCATGGATATTTCCATGGATTCCGGTGACTGAAACTTTACCGCACCCTTCATTGGCCTTTGGGATACTCCTGATTCTCTGGGCAGAATACTTCCATTGGCTGCAAAGGCGCATAAGTTCCGCTTCTCTAACTCTTCCCGGATGTACTGCTGATCCTCGGAAAGTTCCATTACCTGCTGCACCTTTTTCTCATCCAGTGATTGATAATATAACGATTTTTTTACACATTCCGGCAGGAAATCAAACAGTATCTTTATCAGTTCTCTGGCATTAATGGTTCTGCCGTTTGCCGGAAACCCAATTTCCATCCGAAGTAAAATATCCCCGCTGCTGGTGTTAATGGTACAGGCACTCCGTTCCAAAATTTCCTGTCCGCACCGGCTTACCGACATCAGACCGCTTTTTCCGGAACCCTTTGCCTGGAAGGCAAAGGCTGCCGTTTCTTTTCCAAACTGCCTTAACAGATAATCCTGCAGTGCAATTTGCTTATGCTTTTTATCGTATAACTTCTGGGGAAATCCTGCCAGTCCCCCTTTTACCTGAACACTTACCTTAGAGGGTGCTGCAAATGGATCTCCCTGCACATGCTCTATATTTAACACATAACCCGGGAACTGGTATTGTCCCCGGGTTTCTTTATAGGCAGGATAACCTTTACGGTCAATTCTTTTCAATAGTTCTCTTAGTTCTGCTGCCTGGTTCATCTTATTTTCCTTCCTCCAAATCCTTCTGTACCCGTTTTAAGTCTTCCCGGATGGAAAGATGCTGGGGACAGACTGTTTCACATTTGCCACATTGAATACAGCTTACGGGTCTTTCCTTTTCTTCCATCCCCTCCCAGCCAAACTTCACAGTCTCATATTTCTGATAAATATGGTATTGATTCCAGAGCTGAAAGTTTTTTGGAATATTAACCCCTGCCGGGCAGGGCATACAGTAAGCACATCCGGTACATCCGTTCTGCACTCTGGCTCGAAGAGTCTGCACCACTTCATCTATCTCTTTTGTTTCTTCTTCCTGCAATGGTTTAAAGTCCCCAAAGGTCTTTAGGTTATCCGCCGCCTGCTCCAATGTAGACATTCCACTTAGCACTACCTTCACGTTGGGATGGCTTGCTACCCACCGCAGGGCATAAGATGCTACAGACTTCTCCGCATCCAATTTATAAAATTTCTCATTAATATCCTTTGAAAATTCTGCCAGACTTCCGCCCCGGATTGGTTCCATAATTACCAAAGGAACCCCCAGCTTCTCTGTCAGTGCGTACCCTTTATCTCCTGCCTGTTCTTCCGTATCCATATAGTTATACTGAATTTGGCAGAAGTCCCAGGAACGGCTTGTCAGCATTTCTTCAAACACTTCATAATCATCGTGAAAGGAAAAGCCCAAATATTTGATTTTTCCTTCCCGCTGTAACTGTTCACAGGTTTCTATTACGTTCAGTTCTTTGACAGCTTCCCATCGTTCTTTATTCATGGCATGAAGAAGATAAAAGTCTACATAATCCTTCTGAAGACGTTCCAGCTGCTCCTGAAAGATTCTTCTCACATCTTCTTCTTTTTCTAACAGCCATACCGGCAGCTTGGTTGCCAGATAATATGTGCTTCTGTCATACTTATTTAAAACCTTTCCCACAAAAGGTTCACTGGCCTTTTCATGATAAGGATATGCCGTATCGAAGTAATTTACCCCCGCTTCGTATGCCATATCCAGCATTTCCTCTGCCCTTGCTTCATCAATTTTTCCTTCTGCCGTAATTGGAAAACGCATACAGCCAAATCCCAGAAGACTGGTTTTAGCTCCCAATTTCTCCATCATTCTTTTTTCCATTTTTTACCTCTCCTTATAGCTTTCATTTACTTCCTTTACAATTTCTTCCCCGCCGGCCTCATACCATTGCTCCACAAAGGTATCAAAATAATCTACCGGCTTTTCTCCTGTAATAATTTCCAGATATGCCTGCTTCTGCATTTCCTTTAACTTCCACCACATAGAACGCATGGTATCCGTTTCTGCAAAATAGTAAGTCTTTATTACTTCTGTATCTGCCTCTGCCAGTAGTTTACAGGCGACAATCCTGGAGGTATAGGCAGCCCACTGATCTGATGTGGCATGTACCGGATCGCTCTGATATTTCAGACAATACTGATAATAAGACTGTTCCAGCTGCTCCAGGCTATCCACATCCTTTTCCCGGTTCAGGGCTGAAACAAGATTTTTATAACAGCGGTTTAAGGCATCACTGTAATCTACATTAATATATACAGGTCTGGCTGTTGGGTCCACATTCCACTGATAGTAATGAATAAAATCCTGATTCCCTACATCTGTATAACGTACATAATCAAATAAAACACTTACAATTTTCATGATTACTTCCGGGTGCTCATACCCTTTTCGCACCACTACATACTGGGTGCTGGCATTTTGCTGGGCATAACGGGTTCTTCCGTCTTCACAGTTTGACAACAGGTATGGCTTCCACTCTGCAGCACTGTTTTTCCTCATGGCTTCCATCAAAGGATTATTGGGTGCCCACCATGGACCAAAAAATGCCCCGCACTTTCCCTCAATAATAATATCCCCAATATTATTATTGGTTCTTAGTAAAAATTGCTGATCCAGAATTCCTCTTTCGTACCACTCTCTTGCTTTTGCAAGGGCCTCCTTGGTCTGGGACTGGACCCCTCCATAATAAAAGGCTCCTTCCGCATCCTTCATCCACTGCTGTGGATAGGAATCATAGGCTGCAAATAAAATATCCAGATGATATTCATAGTTATAGCCTAATTCTCCGCAGATATCGCTTTCACAGGCAAGTCCGATGGTATTGCCCGCCCCATTCCCACCTGGGTCCTGAGCTACAAACTGTTCCATAATATTTTCTGCTTCTTCCAAAGTAGATGGCTCATCCAGCCCAAGCTGGTCAATCCAATCCTTCCGCATCCACAGCATTTGCGGCCCATCCAGAATATTTGTTTCCGGCAATGCCATTAGTTTTCCATCAAAGGTTACATTCCCCAGTACACTCTCATCATAACTGGAATAAATATCCTTGATTCGTTCACTGGCGCAGTTTTTATAAACATCTGTCAAATCTTCTATCATATCGTTTTCTACCAGCGTCTGCAGGTTATTTAATCCTTGTACCAGCATCACGTCCGGTAGGTTTCTCTCTGCAATTGCCATGTCAACAATATCATAATAGGTGACAGCATCTTCCTCAAAGGCATCTATATTTTGAATATTGAGCATTTCTTTCAGATAACGGGTATAAGCATTATCCTCATAAGTGTCTCCCTTGGGAAGATTGGAATTATTTGTACTTGTCATCTTCCCTAAGGTATAAATAACTTCTTCCGGATATTTTCCAAAAGGTGTGGTACTTGCCACCTCATACTGCTCTTCCAGTTTTTTGCTGTCGGCCTTTTCTCCTTTTCCCTCTATGCCGGAAGTACATCCCACCATCAATACCGCAGCCAGAAGGACACTGATTACTCTTATTCTTTTCACAGATTCAATCCTCCTTTTCGAATCACAACGGGAATTGATATGATAATCCGGGTTCCTTCTCCTTCTTTGCTTTCTATCTTAAGTCCATATTCCGGTCCGTACATTAACTTAATCCGTTCATTTACATTTCTTACTCCGTATCCTTTGGAGTTATGTGTCAATATATTCTGCGCTGTTTCTTCACTCATTCCTACGCCGTTATCTTCTACCGAAAGATATAATATCTCTTTTTCACTCCATCCCCGGATGGTAATCTTTCCCCTTTCATTGGGTTTTAAATCAATTCCATGGTCAATGGCATTTTCAATCAACGGCTGTAAAATAAGGTTAGGCGCATCGTAATAATTTATGCGTTCATCAATATCCATTTCTACATCAAACTCATAATCATGCATAATCAGCTGAATGTCCAGATAAGACTTTACGTTGCTGATTTCATCTGCCAGAGGCATCATACTGTTTCCCTTATTGAGGGCGGTACGATAAAAGCGGGAAAGTGCCAACGTAATCTTACTGATATCTTTCTCATCTGCTTCGATGGCTTTCCAGTTGATTAGGGACAGGGTATTGTAAAGAAAATGGGGGTTAATCTGAGCCTGAAGTGCCTTCATTTCATATTCCTTTAAGGAAATCTTACCTTCATACACCTCTTCGATTAAGGTTTTAATACGGTTTACCATATCCCCAAATCCCTGTACCAGTTCCCCAATCTCATCTTTGGAATCACTGGTTACCGTTACCTCCAGATTTCCCTTCTTTACGTCTTTCATGTTTTTCGTAAGTCGTTCCAGATTCTTTACAATCACTGCAGTAAGCAGAGTCAGCAATAAACTGGCAGAAATAGTGCTTACAACGCAAATTAACACCATCCCCGCCATCATAGGACCAACCGTTGCGCTGATTTGAGAGGATGGCCGGTACATTCCTGCATGAAGTCCTATCTGGCCTTCTGAATCACAGTCTACGAAAATAAATTCTGAATCTTCGGATGTTTTTAGCGATGTTATATTTTCCTCACTAAAGTCCATCTGATTGTAAGATTCTTCAAAAATATTATAGGAGAAAACCATCTCACTATTTTCCTGTACATATACGCCGTAATTTTCATCCAGCATCTGGGTAAATGGCTCGAAAATCTTATCGTAATCTACCTCTATGTAGAGAACTCCCAGTTCTCCCTGAAGCTCTGGCATATTTCGTACGCAGAATATCTTCTTTTCCCTCTTATTGATAATCCATGATATTTTATGATCAGACGTTATCTCCTGAAACCAGGGCTCCTCTTCTATATCTGTAATAGGCGCCAACGTGTTATCATGACGTTCTATATCGTTTCGGGCATAAATTGTCACCTGCTTGATACCGCTGTGCAGATATTTTAATGATGTTACCATAGGGTCAAATACCGTGGTAAACTGATTGTACATTTCATAGTAATTATCCTTATAAGGATAAGATACGGTCTGTAAAATAGCCTGATTAAAGGCAAGATAATCTGACATATTTTCGTATATTGTCAACTGGTTGTCCACTACGTTCATTGCCTGATTCAGACTATTCTGCAGATTCTTAATTTCACGATCTACCAGTACCTGATTTACAAACCGATAGCAGTATATACCAACAATCAGCATCGGTAAAAGTCCCGCTGCCATATAAATAGCATATAACTTATTCCGTATTTTCAGATCCTTCATCCAACGATATATCTTCTTCATTTATTTCCCCCTGATTTCTATATTTCTGAGGACTAATTCCAAAATACTCCCGGAAACTCTGGCAAAAATAAGATACGTTGGGATATCCAACTGCAAAACTGATATTTACAATCTTATTATGGGTATTTTCCAGCATATCTCTTGCCTTTTCCATGCGGTATGTCTTAATAAATTTGCTGATATTCTGCCCTGTTTCTTTTTTAAATACATGACTTAAGTAACTGGGCGCCATATACACGCTCTGGGCAAGTGCCTCTACGCTGAGCTCCTTACTGTAATTCTCATAAATATACTGTTTTACCGTCTCAATCTCACGGTGGAGCACCGACCGGGTTGCCCCAAAACTTTTTTCCAGACGATCAATATTACTATTCACCATATCCATAACCGTCTTAAAATCAGTAGCACAATACAGCCTTGTAATATCTTCATTTAGTTTGGATTCTTCTATTTCCGGCATACTGCTGTAGAAATCTTTGATAAGATTTGAAAAGATAAACTTTATGTAAACCTGTGAAAAATCGGTCTGATTCCGATACTTTGTACAAAAACGTCCAAAATGTTCCCGGAGCCCCGTAATATCCTTCATACGAATATCCTGCTTCATCTGTTTCATAAGGGTATCATCATTCAAATGATCTGCATCTTCTCTTTCTTCTCCCCGCTCTGAAATATAAATTTTACGTTCCGGCTGATAAAAACGTGCTTCCATCAAAAGCTCCGCCTCATTGTAAGCCTTCTCTAATTCTCCTAATTCCTCAATATCATCGGCAACAGCTATAAAACAGTCCTCTTTATAGGTTTCTTTTATATAGTTAATGACCGCCTGAGCCATATTCTTTATATCACTGATTTCTTCGTATTTCAGTAATATGACAGACTGCTGCGGGTTTAAATTAAGATACAGTCCATCCTCCCCTGCAATCTGCAAAATCTCATTCTTAAATTCGATACCTGCCTTACCAAAAAAATCTCGCTCAAACTCTAACAGCAGCAAAGATTTAATATCTTCAAATTCTCCCACATCCAATAATTCCCCGGACTCTTTTCTTACCTCTCCTATGGTTTTCCCATTCAAAAGTCCATGGAGGGCATACTCTTTTACATAGCTAAGTCCCTTTTTCGTAATTTCTTTTGTCCGCTGGCGGCTTTCCATTTGAGAAATGATTTTCTTCATTAACCTTTCAAATGCTTCCGGCTCTACAGGCTTGAGCATATAATCTACAACTCGAAAGGTCAGTGCCTTTCTTGCATACTCAAATTCGCCGTATCCACTGAAAATTACAATTTTCATCTCTGAATCCAGCTTTACAGCTTCTTCAATCAGTTGGAGCCCGTCCATAAAAGGCATTTTCACATCTGTCAGCATAATATCGTACTGTTTCTGCTTCAACAGCTCCAATGCATCCCTTCCGTTGGCAGCTTCTTCTATGTTCCACTCCGCGTCCATTTGTCCTAAAAGGAATTGTATTCCTCTCCGTTCAATTTTTTCATCATCCACAATCAACACATGATACATATGACATTACCTTTCTGCTAAAAACTGGCGGTACTGATATCGGTACCGCCACAATAGATAATATCATTATAAATACTTTATTTCAAAAATACAATAGAGTATGGTGGCATTTTTATTCCTTCTTTCGAAGAAACTACCTCTGTGCCGTCTATTGTAAGGTAATTGCATAAGGACATTTTTTTCATTTTCATGTCCACAAAGGATACTTCACTCTCTTCGGAAGATGAATTATAAATAATTCCTATGGTTTCTCCCTTCCATGTTTTTGTCATGGCCGAAACATTTTCCTGAGTAATCCCCGGCACTGCCTCCATGGTTCCTCTGGCTATTTCGGGATAGGTGTTACGGATTCTAAGAGCCTTTTTATAATAGTTGTAAATGGATTTTGGATTTTCCATCTGCTTATCTAAGGGTTCAAATTCCTGTTTTACTTTATCTGCACTGGCAGGATCTTTAGTCATTCCCTTGGTATGCGTATCTGACCAATACATGGCAAGACGCTTATTCTCATCCTTATCTCCACTGCTGGCCATGCCAATCTCTTCTCCATAATATACAAATGGGCTTCCATTTTCCGTCAGCAGAAGACCTGCTGCATATTTCATCTGATCTTCATTATAATTTAGCTGGGCACTGATTCTTGTAGTATCATGGTTGCTGATAAAGGGCGCATCAATGTAAGCCGGATTCTGTGCACGATATTTACTATCTATACTTTCCAGTGCTTCTGTAAAATTCTTTCCGGAATTACTTTTAATTCCTTTTGTGGTTTCTATAATTTTTCCGTTATATTGAGACATGGGAAAGTTAAACAGACTTGGGATACCGCTGGCATAGTAGTTAGAAATAGCTCCTGAGCTTTCCCACACTTCCCCAACAATGTAAGCATCTTTATCCACACCTTTTACATAATTTGTGAACCAGGCAAGAATCTCTACATTACGGTCTGGCTGCCCAGAGTAATATTCCTTTGCTGCATCCAGGCGGAAGCCATCCACACCCTTTTCCAGCCAGAATTCTGCCACTTCCTCAATTTCTTTTTTCACTGCTTCGTTTCCAAGATTCAGATCTGGCATCTGATCCCAAAACACACATTCATAATACCACTCACTGTTTCCAACTGGGTGCCAGGTGTTGACTCCTTTTTTATCCTTAGCAAAGTTGTAATACTCCACATACTGACACTCTTCTGCCTGAGGCTCTGCTCCCTGGGGCAGAGATGCAAGATAACTGCATGCTTCTGTAAACCATGGATGAGACCCTGAGGTATGATTAAATACCAAATCTATAATAATATTGATTCCCCGGTTATGGCATTCTTCTATCAGCTTTTCCATGTCTTCCATGGTTCCATAGGCCTCATCTATACCATAGTAATCTTTTACATCATATTTGTGATAGGTGTCAGAGGGCATTACAGGCATCAGCCAGATTCCATTAAATCCCAAATCCGTATCCGTTTTGTCGTCTCCATCATTTATATAATCTAATTTTTCAATAATCCCCTGTAAATCCCCGACACCATCGCCATTGCTGTCATAAAAGGAACCTACAAATATTTCATAATAATTTCGATAATTATCGTCTATGATAGTTAATGGCTGTGGAGGAACAGTCCCCCCACAGCCATTAAACGTTACAAGCATGGCCAGTACTATCACAAACCACTTGCTTTTATTTTTCATTTTAGCCTTTTACCGCTCCACCGACACTCTCGGTATAGCATTTCTGAGTCATCAGGAAAAGGATGGCGATTGGTACAGATATTACGATACAGCCCGCAAAGAACTGGGTGTAATAATATTTCTCAAATTCCTTTTCCAACATGGTCCATAAGCCAATTGCAATGGTGTAATGATCTCTATCCTGTCCTAAGATAACCTTTGCAAAAATGTAGTCTACCCATGGTGCCATAAATGATGTTAATAATGTATATACAATAATAGGCTTAGACAGAGGAAGGGTAATCCTTGTAAACACATCCCATTTGGTTGCCCCGTCTATGTAGGCCGCCTCATCAATGGACTTTGGAATGGTATCAAAGAATCCCTTGGCGACATAGAACCCAAGCCCGGCGCCTCCCGAATAGACCAGGACCAGTGCAAATAGCTTTAACTGTCCTGTCTCTAAAAGATTGAATCCTTTTAAAATGTAATAGATTGCAATCATGGACATGAATCCCGGGAATAATCCCAAGATCATTGCCACATTCATAAATGGTCTCCGCATCTTGAAACGCAGTCTGGACATAACATACGCCACACAGAGTACGAAAAAGGCTGCTATTATACAACTTGCCAGTGCTACAAAAAAGGTGTTTACAAACCATTTCTTATAGTCTAAGGTTCCGCTTGCTTCCCACAAAGCTCTGTAATTATCTAATGTAAATTCTTTTGGAATAATATAGGTCTTATAGGTACCTCCCTCTTTTCGGAGAGATGTCATTATAATAAATATAATCGGCAGTACCCAGATAGCCCCCAAAAATGTCAATATTAGGTGAACAAGACTGTTCGATAGAAATTTCTTCTTTCTCATTATTGGAACGCCTCCTCATCTTTATATGAACTGGTTCGTCTATACGTCACTAGCGAGAATATAGACATAAGTACAAAGATTGAAATACCAATTACCGCACCAATATTGTAATCCTTATTGGTAATGGTAACCTTATACAACCAGGTGATTAGAAGGTCTGTTTCTCCTGCGTAATAGTAATCCAATTTCTCCGGTCCGCCTCCAGTTAACAAGAATATTACGTTAAAGTTGTTAATATTTCCTGTGAACTGTGTAATCAGATACGGTGTCATAACAAAGAGCATATACGGCATGGTAATTTTAAGGAATTTTACCACCGGCCCTGCTCCGTCTACATCTGCCGCTTCATAAAGTTCTGACGGAATATTTTGTAAAATACCGGTAGTCTGAAGCATGGTATAAGGTACACCAATCCAGATATTAACAAGTACAATCATTATCTTTGCAATGGTTCCATCCTGCCAGAATGGAATGAAATCCTGACCCGTAAGAACGCCTAAATGTTTTAAAATAATATTCATAGGACCGCTGGCATGGAAAATAGTTCTCATGGTCAGCAGGGATACGAACTGTGGTACTGCGATAGATAATACAAATATAAATCTCCAGAAAGGTTTAAATTTGGTCCCTTTTCTGTTGATTACAATAGCAAGCAATAATCCTAAAACAAAAGAGGTTAACGTTGCAAGCACTGCCCAGATTAAAGTCCAGCTCAATACCGGCCAGAATGTATCTGCCAGACGGCTTCCGCTTTCAAACATTTTCTGGAAATTTTTAAAACCAACCCAGTTAAATAAGTTTCCTGGTGTCTGGTGATTTTTGTCATAGTTAGTAAATGCAATTAAAATCATAAATGTTGTCGGAACAATATTGAAACATAAAATTCCAAGGCATGGTAACGACAGCATACTTGCCTGAAGCTTCTGCTGCTTCAAACTTCTTAATGTTTCTTTAAAATTCAGCGGCATATTGCCATTCTGAACTTCTACCTGACTTGCATATGCACTTCTCATAGAGGTACACATTGCAACTACAAAAAAGATTGAAATAAAAATAGTTACAACACCATACAAAAGACAAAGCATGGAGTTATCACCTACAATATACTCATACATCTGGGTAGTTTCATTAAATACCTCCTGCTGCGCTGTTGTTCCAAGTGTAACAAGATCCACCAATGTATGTACTCCGGTAGTAATCATATAGTAAATGTATAATAGTTCAATTCCTAAATAAATCAGCCCCTGAATAATCTGCTTATTTACAAAATTACCAAAACCCATAATTACCAGGGATAATCTGGTTTTCCAGTTTCCATATAACCACGCATTTTTTGTGGTAATTTCATCTTTCAGCACAATCTTGGGAGCTTTCTTTTTCATCTTTGCCATCGATTTACTCCTTCTACTTATACAAGCGAGTGTCCCCAAATATCTTTATTTGAGGACATCCACCAGTAATTATCGCTTTTACGATATTATTATTATTCTTCTACTACCATAGAGCTGCAGAATGTATCCAGCTTGCTCTGAGCATTATCATGGTTAAAGTCTCCAGTAGAAATTTCAGTTGCAAATCCAGCAACGTTGTTCCAGTATGTGCTTCCGAATCCAGTACTTAATGGCTGTGCTACAGATGCAACATCCGCTTCTTTGATGATTACAGAAGCAACTTCGTCTGCTTTGATTTCGTCTGCATCAGCAAGTGCACTGTTTGTTGGTACCTGAGCTGTTTCCTGATATCTCTGTAACTGCATTTCTTCACTTCCTAAGTATGCTGCGAATGCAACTGCAACATCAGGATTAGCTGCCTGTGGGTTAACAGCGATACACTTACTTCCGTAGAAGCCTTTTAACTGAACATCTTTTCCATCTAAGTTATATGTAGGAATAATTGCCAAACCAAGGTCATCACCTAAAACTTCTTTATAAGAATCATAGTTCCATGAACCATCAAACCAAGCACCTAATTTGTGCTCTCCGATTAACTCATTAACCTGTGGAGCTGTATCAGCAAATGCACATTTTGGGTTACCGATTAAGTCGATTAAGTGATTGGTAACGGAAAGACCTGTTGCATTGTTCCAGTCACATCCAGCTGCATAATCTGTACCGTCATCACCATAGATGGTGTTGCCTGCGCCATAGAACCAAGCGCCTAATTTCCATCCACCAGCGGAATCAAACATGAAGTTGTAAACACCTTCTCCTGTTTCTTTCGCCAAAATAGAATCTAAAGATGTAACATCTTCTTCTGTTAATAATGTTTTATCATAGAACATGAAAAATGTATTATGTGTAAATGGGATTCCATAAATGGAATCATCTACAGTTACAGTATCAACAACTGCTTCTGCCATTGTTGTTTTTACCATTTCTTCTGTAGTTCCGCCTAATTTCGCAGCTGCACCAGCATTGATTAACTCCGGTAACTGGTCATTTGCACAAAAGTAAACATCTGCTGCAACAGATACGTCGTTTAAGATTGCATCTTTTGCTGTATCTTCACCCTGTGTTTCAACTTTAAATGTAATATTCCATTCCGGATGTGCTTCCTGGAAGGATTCACTCATTGCATCAATTGTTCCGGACTGAATCTGATTTTCAGGAGCCCATACTTTTAAAGTAACGTCTTTTACTTCTCCG
>CAZUKR010000041.1:0-21538 GCA_964620885.1 uncultured Eubacterium sp. | reverse complement strand
CTTGCCTCTAATGCACTTCTATCCATCAGAGCAAAACATTTCGGTATAGATTCATAGGAATAGTTAACAATGTTCAACGGAAGCATTTCTTCACTTTCTACATATAAAACTTCAAAATCTTGATTAATAGCCTGAGTACAACGCTCCTCCAGATTTCCTGTTATCCCGGTAATATGCTCTGCTATAAAATCATAATAATCATTGGAATATACCGCTTCTTCACAGTCCATATGTTTCTATCCTCTTTTTTACTAACATATGAACAATTAAATTTTTGGTGTCTGTTATACTCTGGCTGTATTTGGAACCATTCTGTCTTCCAGCCCCAAACATCCCCGCATAATAATGACCGGACCACCTTTATTTTCTATATAGTCCTTTGTAATAGTAACCATTCCTATATTGTCATCTTTTGGAATCTCATACATGATATCCAGCATAAACTCTTCAATAATTGCCCGCAATGCTCTGGCGCCTATATCTTTCTTCTTTGCTTTCTGGGCAATTGCCTGCAGTGCATCCGGCTCAAACTCCAGCTTTACCTCATCCAGCTGCAGCAGCTTCTGATACTGCTTTATAATGGCATTCTTTGGCTTTGTTAATATCTTCACCAACATATCTTCTGTTAGGGTATCCAATGCAAAAAGAATCGGCAAACGTCCCAAAAATTCTGGAATCATTCCATATTTACGGATGTCTTCTATCTCTACCTTTTGAACTATATTTTCTTCCTTATCATACTTATCCTTTAAATCTGAATGGAATCCCAAAGAAGAATGTTTGTTTAAACGTTCTTTGATGATTTCTTCCAAATCTGGGAAGGCTCCGCCGCAGATAAACAGAATATCTTTGGTATTTACAGTTGTCAGCGGTACCATAGCGTTCTTGCTGTTGGCTCCTACCGGAACTTCTATTTCTGCCCCTTCTAAAAGCTTTAACATTCCCTGCTGTACACTTTCACCACTAACATCTCGCTGGTTGGTGTTTTTCTTCTTGGCAATTTTATCAATTTCATCAATAAAAATGATTCCGCGTTCTGCACGTTCCACATCATTATCCGCCGCCGCCAGCAGTTTAGATACCACACTTTCAATATCATCACCAATATATCCGGCTTCTGTCAAAGAAGTAGCATCTGCAATGGCAAGAGGCACATCCAGAAGCTTTGCCAGTGTTTTTACCATATAGGTCTTACCACTCCCGGTTGGTCCTAACATCAGCATATTAGACTTTTCTATTTCAATTCCATCCAGATTGTCACTGGCAACTCTTTTATAATGATTATATACTGCAACAGACATTACCTTTTTCGCCTGTTCCTGTCCCACTACATATTCATCCAGACTTGCTTTTATCTTATGAGGTGCCGGGATTGACTTGATATCCAGTACAGGTGCTGTCTTTTTATCTTCTTTTGCTTTCTTTTTCTTCAGCTTCTGGCTTTTGGGTATCATATTCATATTCTGCAAATCTGACATATTTACAAGGCTGATATTTGGCATCCCGCCCAGATTACTAAAATCTCCCATAGGGAAACCCGGATTATTCATGCTGTCAAAGGTCTTCTGCATACAATCTGCACAAATACAGATATCATTGGGTATCTTTATCATTTTGCCAGCTTTGCTCTCGGGTCTTCGGCATATATAGCAAATATCTTCATAATCATCATTATCATTATGTTTATGTTCGTCTTCTGTCTTCTCTATTTCTGTATTCTCTATTTCTGTCCCTTCTTCGGACACTACTTCACGAAAATCTGAATCATAATTTTTTTCTTTATCGTCCATTCTTATTTCTCCTCTTCTATTCTGATTCCCACGGTCAGAATCTGCTTTCATTATAAATCAAGGAGAATTATAGTACAACCGCTTTTTCAAAGGCTTTCTAAAAATTTAAGATTCTTTTTATTTTTTATTTAGGATTAAACTCTGTGGCCGTATGCTATTCAAAATAATTATAGCCGCAGAATGTCCGTTCAATTGGATCATAAAGGTATCCTACAGTAATATCTCCCTGTATCAGCAGCAGAATCATATCATTTAATTCTATTACCTGATAGGAATAATTACCCCACTTCTTAATTACTACCTCTTCCGTTGAGGATTGTGATTCAACCTCTTCCACCTCCTCGGCTTTTTCTCCCGAAGTCCTTGGCAGCATTGAATTCATGGTACTTCTGTTATCTTCATAAACCATAGCATAAGAACGATCCCACTTTATACTTGGAACTTCATCGTATAATTCTCTCATATTAATGAATTGTTCCCCTATTATATCGGAATATCTTGCAAGCATCCTGGTTAGAACTCCTTTTCCTTCCTCCCATTCCGGACTTTCCCGAACATCACCTTCTCTATATTCAATACAGCTGAAATGTAAAATGTTCCATGGATTAAATGCCAGCTTAACCTGAAATTTCTTCCCCCTCACTTCCAAAGTATCCTGATAAAAGAATATCAACTCCATATCTGCTTCATACACAGTAAGGCGGTACATAATTCCCTTTTGAGCATACACTTCATTAATATCTTCTCTTAAAACACCACAGTTATATGACAATATTTCACGGAATGTAGCCTCCCAGAGATCTATATCAGAAAAGTACCCCTCGGGATCATTTTCCTCTGGAATACTCTTATCATAATAATTCCATGGAAACAACTGGATATCTTCATCTATTTTTTCATAAAACACATTGGAGCTGGTATTCACAAACTCTGCCTTTTCTGGTTCCTCCCTGCTGTTTAATAAAATTTTTCCTCCTTTTACAATTCCCATATACCCTACTGCTAAAATCATTACAGCACAAAGCATCGTTATGAAAAGAGAAACTGCATTCTTATTCTTCATCTGAATGTCCCCCCTTCATACTTATGACAACCCGGGTTCCCCGATTCTGCTCACTTTCAAATTTCATAGTACCATAATGAATCTGTATAATTTCAGTACATAGGGCAAGTCCAAGCCCTGCACCTCCGCTTGCTCTGCCTCGTACCTTATCTACCATATAAAAGGCCTCAGTAATCTTTTTCAGTTCTTCCTGTGGTATTCCCACCCCTTCATCTTCTACTACTATAAGAAAATCTTGTTTCTGAAAATATCCCTGAACATGAATTTTTCCACCTTCTCTGGATGCCTTTATAGCATTGTCCACAAGATTATAAAGCAGGGACTTAAACAGTTCTCTGTCAATTACCAGAAATCCATCTTCTGCCTCGCAGACTAATTCCATCTTCTGGCTATCCGCTATTACTTTAAGAGAACTTCCCACCTCTTCAAATAACTGCTTCATTTCTTCCCGTTTCCAGTCTATATTTGCTTCCCCTACTGTAATCAGCTCCATGAGCTTGCCGGAAAGACACCTCATTCTTGCAGCTTCTTCCTTAATTATGCCGGCATATTCTATTCTGCTCTCATCGGAAATACTCTTCTTTATTTGAAGCAAATCTGAAAATCCCAGTATGGAGGTTAATGGCGTCTTCATTTCATGTGCCAGATTATCGATAAACTGTTTCTGATTGTCTGCTACGTCCTCTAATGCCTTTACATTGTTTTCCACCGCTTCTGCCATACGGTTCATGTTGTGTGCAAGTTCTGATAATTCATCCCGCCCTTTTTCTGGGATCCGCTTTTCATATTCTCCCAACGCAATTGCCCTGGTTCCTGCATTAATTTTCTGCAGCGGAATCATCAGCAGCTTTACCACCACCAGAAGAATCATGGCGATTCCTACTGCACATGCCATACTGATTACCTGAATACTCCTTAGCATATCTCCATGAATTCTTTTCACACTGGAAATATCCTGTACCGTAACAAAATAATATGTTTTTCCTTCCATTCTTTCCACGGATGCTGTATATATCTTTTCTTCCCTCACCTGCATACAGACATCTTTTTCCTTCTTTACCATACGAAGCAGTTCTCTGGAAACCCCTTCCTCTCGACTGGCATATACCTTTTTCATATCTTCATCCAGAAAAAACACACCACTGTTGGTATTTTTTTTCATGGTTTCTTCCATGAATTTTTCTATCTGCTGGGGCTCCAAAGCAACAGCATTCTGCTTTAATCTTTCTGTAACAATCATGCTTCTAAAGCTGGTAACGAGAAACTCATGTTCACTGTATACACTCTGCTTTTTTTGATCCATTGCAAGAGTATAACTGTTTCCCAATAATAAGATACTGGTCATACCAACTGCCAGCATCACCAGTACCAAAGTACAGAGAAAAATTTTCTGCCAAAGTTTCATGGGTTACTCCTTTGCACTTTCCAAACGATATCCCAGCTTGGGAATTGTTACCAGCTTGTCCTTTAAGTCAAGCTTCTTCCTTATCTGCTGGATATGTATATCAATGGTTCTGGTTTCTCCTTCGTATTCATATCCCCATACTGCTCCCAAAAGCCGTTCTCTGGATATTGCCACATCTAGATGCTGCATAAAGAATACCAAAACTTCAAATTCTTTTGGTGTAAGATATACTTCTTCTCCGTCACATTTACAGGTATGTTCTTCTACATTGACAGCAATTTTCCTGTAACTATAAATATTCTCAGCCTTTTTTACACGTCTTAAAATCACTTCAATTCTTGCCAGCAGCTCCATTGCCTCAAATGGTTTTACAATATAATCTTCTGCTCCAAGCCGAAGCCCCCTTACCTTGTCTGTCAGCTCCTGTTTTGCTGTTATAAATATAACAGGCGTATCCTTATCAGTCCGATTACGCATAATCTCAAATCCACTCATATCAGGCAGCATGACATCCAGCAATACCAAATCATAACTTTCCGATTCCATTTTTTCAAATGCCTGTTTTCCATTGTTGCAAACGGTTCCATGATACCCTCCGATTGCCACTGTTGCCTCTATTAATTTTGCTATATTTGCATCATCTTCTACTATTAATATCTTTATCATTATTTTCCTGCTTTCTACTGCCTTTTCTAAATACTATATCAAATTTCTTCCCAAAAAGTATGCAAAGAGTTGTAACAGAAATGTAAAAGCTTTCCTCTCATTGCCGATTTTCAATACTTTTCCTCTTTCTTTTCTTATGGAACAGTATAAATATCCCAGCACCTATCAAGCTTCCTCCGGAATCAATACACACATCCTGAAACTGTCCCGCACGCCCCGGAATAAAAAGCTGGTGAATTTCATCTGTTGCCGCAAACATAGTACAGAACAGCCATGTCCATAATAATAGATTCTTAGGTCTCTTTTCGTAACAGCAAAGATGCATCAGAAATAATACGGCCAGAACTGCATATTCGCTCATATGAGCCCCTTTTCTTATGAAAAACTGCATATTTTCCGCCTGCTGTACCAGCTCTTTTTCTGTTTTTCCCTGCTGAAATAATGAGTCTCCCCATTCTGCTATACGATATGCAACGGAATGGCTAATCTCTGCGGAATCTGTTCCTTTCTGTGCAGAAAAGAAAAAAATCACTGCCATCCATATAAGCAGAATTAAAAATGTTATTATTTTCTTGCCTGTAACCGTCATCCATATACTCCTTCTAAGTTCAGATATATTATACCGTACTCTGGGACAAAGGCAAAGAGGGCGCTGTAAAAAAAACTATTTTACAACGTCCTCTTTAAAAGTCTTTTATTCTACATTTTTTAATGCCTCATCCATTGGAATCTTTTTTATCTTTCTAAATTGCAGTAAGGCTACTGCCAGATAAACCAGCATTCCCATAACAAACATTTCTCCATAGATTTCCGGTTTAATATAGTATGGCAGCCAGCCGCTGAATCCTTTCATTATTTCCCCGTAAGCCAGATGGATTACCCAGGTAGCAATGATCAGGCTGAATCCTATGGATAAAATCACCACCCATGTAGTTGCCAGCAAATACAGCCTGGCGATTTCTCCATTTTCATAACCCAATATTTTAACCATAGAAATTGCATTGGTATTTTTCTCCAAAATAAGCTTTGTCAGCAGATAAATAAGAATTCCAAATAATACCACCGCAAATACTTTTACCAGATAAAATATATCTCCCATAGAAACATCCAATTGTCTGGATATCTTAGTTAAATCATCTTCCGTCACACAGGAAGCAATATAACTTTCATCCAGCTCTGAAAGTTTTTCATTGGAGAAGTAACCATTGAAATATCCCTCTTCTTTTTCAAAGGTATCACAAAACTGTTCCTCTGACATAAAGATGGATAAGGCTGCCGGATATTCTTTGATTCCTTTTATTTGAATTTTATATTCTTTTTTTCCATAAGACTCCTGCAGAACCACAGTATCTCCCATTTTTAATTTATATTTTTCTGCAAATCCTTCAGAGACATAAACTCCCTGCTCCGGCATTTTTTCTGATATGTAACGGCTGTTCTCAGCAACCCCATAAACACTTATGTCTTCTTCCTGCATTTTAAGAGATGTAATACTGTACTTTTCCGCAGAATCATTTTCAATTTCTACCGGAACCTGTAACACATACTGATAGTCTGCCAGCATATGATTCAATACTTCATCCTGATAGTGGGACAATAATGGTGACATCATCATTCCGAATAAAAGCAGTATATTCGCAAAAACAATTCCCACAAACAGCGTAAAATAACTAGACCGGTTCTGTAGTATGATTCTTAAACGAAAACGGTGGAAAAATTTAAAATCGTGAAGTCTGATGGCCTTCTTACCTTTGTTCCGGTTTAAATCGCGGCGTATAAAACGCAGGGGAGATAGGGATAATCTCCGCACCAATGAAATACTATTGGTAATCAGCATAAGAATCATAGGAACCACTGTGGTCAATAAAAATGCTTCTCCGTTCCACATTGTTTCATAGGTAGGCAGGCTGTAGCTTCCATAATACATCCCTGCAACTGTATTTTTAAATATCGTATATCCCAGAATATTTCCCACAAGTGCCGCAAGCAGAGTTACCAGAATAGGGGCGGCAATATAATGCCGGAATAATTCTCCTTTTGTATAGCCTGATGCCCTTAAGGTCCCAATCACCGCTGCTTCTTTTACAATGGTATGGTTAATGGTTACAGAAAATACAAATGCTAAGATTACAATTAAAATATAAAGAAGAACAATCATCATAGACCTGTCACCACCTAAATCATTTCCGGTAAACTGAATTGCCTGATTGCTGTAACGTGGTACATAACTTTTGATTCCGCCCTGCTCTCCCACTACCTTTACGAATGCATCTGCCTCTTTCTTTTCTTCTATTTCATTCTCCGGTGCCTGATTATATTTCCATGCATAACTATAATGCAAATTATCATCCTTAAACTTCTCAAAGCCTTCTTGTGGTACAATTCCCACACCAAACTTGACTGCATCAAACATCATATCGTTATTACTGGAAAACAATGCGTTGTAATCGGATAATGCAACCAGTCCTGTCACAGTAAACGTTCTCTCTCCGGCCTTTATCCTATTACCAGCCTTAATTCCGTTGTTTTCTGCATACATTCTGTCTATGGCTATTTCATTTTCTTTTTTTGGAAGCTTTCCTTCCATAATACACACTTTATTTATGTCGGTACGGTTCGCAAATATTCGCAGAGTACTGTCTATTACTTCATCCTGATTATGGTCTACCTCCTCTTCTATATAAAAATCGGGATAAATTCGGACACCTTCCTGCTCCAACTGCTCTATCCTCTGCTCTTTGGCCTCTTCTTCCAACAGGAAATGTCCGTCTTCAATATTGTATTTTTCAAAGCTTTCATGATACGCCTTCAGCATGCTGCTGCCAGCTACCAAAAAACCCGAAACAAAGCCGATGGTTCCAGTCATAAATATAAAAATAACCAGATACTTCCCCAGTTCTCCTGTAAATTCCCTAATTAATCTTTTATTTAATGGATTTTTCATCTCTCTCCCCTACCACTCAAGTTCATTTGCAGATATTCTGCTTTCATTCCGATAGTTCTTCCGAATCTGCCCATCCCGCAATTTTATCACACGGTCTGCCATATTTTTAATGGCATCGTTATGGGTTACCATAATTACGGTGTTGCCATATTTTTTATTGACATCTTCAATCAGCTTAAGTATCTCTTTGGATGTATTATAATCAAGTGCACCTGTAGGCTCATCGCAAAGGAGAATATCGGGATTCTTTACAATAGCTCGTCCTATTGCTGTTCTTTGCTGCTGTCCCCCTGACAACTGGTTGGGCAGCTTATGCCTGTGCTCATATAGCCCAAGTGTCTTTAATAAATCGTTGATTTCCAGTGGACGGGTACTTAAATATGCTCCTACTTCAATATTCTCTTTTACATTCAGATTTGGGATTAGATTGTACATCTGAAATACATAACCTAAATGCTTTCTGCGATATCTGGTTAATACTTTTTCCTTCATATCTGCTGTCTTCTCCCCATTAATAGCCACATATCCGCTATCAGCAGAATCAATTCCTCCCATAATATTTAGCAGGGTAGACTTTCCAGAACCGGAGGGTCCAAGCAAAACACAGATTTCCCCTTGTTCAATGGAAAAACTGATCCCTTTTAATACCTCTACTTTATTTGAATCATTTCCATAACTTTTCTTTAACTCATCGATTTCTAAAAACATCTTTTCCCCTTCCTTACAAGTCCTTATTATCAGTTTTTTCCATTATACCCGATTCGTTCTGGAAACAAAACAATATTATTGATAATCTTCCTCATACTTTACAAATATTTATTTCTATGATATAACAATCTTGTTTCAAACAAATATTTTTATTGGCAGAGTAGAACTTTGTGCGTTAAGTGCTGTGTGAACAGGGAGTTGTCACGCAGACGAAAGGCGAAAGCCTGCGGTACAAGATTCGCATCCCGCTGCTACATACAGGCTGTCTGTGTCTCCTTTATGTAGTTATTGGAAAACTGCTGTAAAGGAGGTTTTTTTATGAAAAAAATAACAGAACTATTTCGGACTTCTCTTAAGGAGCTTTCCGTAACCCGCAATCTTGTCTTGTGTGGTCTTATGGCTGCTCTTGCCATTGTACTTGGCACGGTTGCTTCCATTTCCATCGGTCGCTATATCAAAATTGGTTTTTCCGGACTGCCTAACCGCATGGTGGATTTCCTCTTTGGACCTGCCGTTGGCTGTCTTTTTGGCGGTGCTTTGGATATCCTGAAGTACACTTTAGCACCCAGCGGTCCTTTTTTCTTTGGATTTACCTTAAGTGCCATGCTTTCCGGTCTTATTTATGGAAGTATTCTGTATCGCAGACCCATAACCTGGCCCCGGATAATTATTGCGGAACTTCTTGTGAAGCTTTTTATTAACTGCATTTTAAATACATTTTTCCTTTCGATATTATATGGAAATGCATTTTGGGTAATTCTGCCCGCCAGAGTTTTGACAAATGCTATTATGCTACCTTTCGACAGTGTTATTTTGTATTTCTCTCTTACCTATATAAAACAAATTGCAAAACATCTTGGGTTCCGTACAAAAGCTATGGATGCCTAATGTAAAAAGAGTTGATACCCTTCTGAACTAAGACACAGATATCAACTCTTTTTTAATTACCTTGTTAGAACTCTTTCTTTTGAATTTTTATGGAAAGCATACAAGAAATACTAATTAACAATATGGAAAGAGCTGCTCCCGCTATTACTAATAAACCAGTATTACTATGAAAGTAATTGACAATCCCAGTTATACTTGTATAGAATGTCATATTCTTCATTAAATATTGAATGAGCGGTGCACCGATGGCAAAGAACACTATATAAGGTAAAATTGCCATAAGCATTGCTTTTGAATATTCAAATTTATAATAAAAAGGGTACTGTATGCTTATGAAAAATGAAGCAATTACGATAGATACAGTTAAACTTTCTATTCCCCCAAACCAATTCATTGGTTCGTTGGAAAAAATCGAAAGAATAATATATATTAAAAACGAAACAATTGCTCCACATAAAATAATAAATAATGAGAAAAGATATCTGCTGACTATGTTTACATTTTTTCTAATTGGCAACACACCATAAAGCTTGCTGAAATTACTTTTTTCTGCTATTGCAAAAACAGAGTTAAGCATGAACACCAGAAACGTTAGTGTAACCATAATACTTGTTCCTTTATCAACTACAAAACCTAAAATAATCGGAATAATTAAGAAACCTGTCATAATTTTAAAAAGCGGCTTCATTGCATAAAAATCAAGTTTTATCAGTTTTTTAATTGTTACCATAACCTTCTCCCTTCTCTTCCAAATTGATATGAATTAGAATATCATCAATAGTTGCTTTTTCTGTAATCATATCAGTGGTTAAATATTTCATATTTGATATATCTAATAGTGCGGAAAAACCTGTAGAGCCTTTTTGTACACCAATTAATTTTATTTCTGTTTCAGCAGTCAAAGCATCAAGCCCGCCTTTTACAATACAATACTTTTCAAACAGTTCATCCTTACTTCCGGTATAAAAAATACTTCCATTGCTGACAATTGTTAAATAATCTGCAATTTTATCTAAATCAGTCGTAATATGTGTTGAAAATAAGATACTGTTATTTTCATCTTCAATATACTGTAAAAGAATATCCAACAGTTCATCACGGGCAACAGGGTCTAATCCGCTTGTTGGTTCATCTAAAATCAGCAGTTTTGCTTTGTGTGATAATGCAACTGCTAACATTAATTTTATTTTCATTCCTTTAGATAATTCTTTCACCTTCCTGGTCAGTATTAAATCAAATTGTTTCAGATATTTATGAAACATATCAGAATCCCAGTTATTATAAAATTGAGAAATCGCTGATTCAACATCATTTATTGTCCAATCATCAACAAAAAACAAATCATCAAAAACGACAGCAATATCTTGTTTTATATCAATATCATCTTTTATTTCTTTCCCTAAAATTTTAATTGCTCCGTTTTCTTTTTGTAAAAGTTCTAAAATAAGCTTAATAATCGTTGTTTTACCAGCACCATTTTTTCCTACTAAACCCATAATGAAACCTTTCGGCAAAGTAAACGAAATATCCTCTAAATGAAAATCTTTAAAAGTTTTTTGCAAAGCACATACTTCCAGCGCATTTTTAATCATAGGTTTTCTCCTCCATTATTTTTTTTAAAAGTTGAAGTAACTCTTCCTCTGTCTTGTTCAATAATTTTGCACTCTTCATTATCTGCTCAAAATGTTCTTTGATATTTATCAAAAGTTTTTCTTCAAGTATATTTTGATCTATTGACTTCACATAGCAGCCTTTTCCTTGAACAATCATAATATAATTGTCTTTTTCTAAATCTGTATAAGCTCTTGTTGTAGTTATCACACTTACTTTCAGTTCTCTTGATAACTGACGTATAGACGGTAAAAGTTCCCCTTCTGCAATATCATGGGATAAAATAGACTCTCTAACCTGTTCATATATCTGCTGGTAAATAGGAATATCAGATGAATTCTGAATAATTATTTTCAAAATCTCACCGCCTCTCTGTTATACTGTTCATATTCACTATGATCAGTATAATCAGTTTGCCTGGAAATGTCAATTAAAAAGAGTCGATACCTATTGGAAAACACAGATATCAACTCTTTTTTCTATAATAATTCTTTTAATATTTCATTTACCATTCCGGGATTTGCTTTTCCCCTCATTGCCTTCATGGTCTGCCCAACCAAAAAACCGATTGCCTTTTCTTTTCCATTCCGGTAATCTTCTACCGATTGAGGGTTATCCTGAATCACCTGTTCAATGGTACTTCGCAATTCGCCCGCATCGTTTACCGTCTTAAGACCTTTTTCCTCCACATATTTCTCAGGATCAATATTCTCTGTAAATATCTGTTCAAATACTTCTTTTGCCACTGTGCTGTTGACTGTTCCCGCATCTGTAAGGGCAATAAGCTTCGCGAGATTTAGTGGTGAGAATTTGATATCCTCTGGTTCTGTATCGGTCTCTTTTAACAGACGCATGGTCTCTCCCATCAGCCAATTGCTGACTTTTTTGGGCTTTTTGCAGATTTCTGTTGTAGCCTCAAAGATATCTGCCATATGCTTGGATCCTGTAATAATATCTGCATCATAATCCGGCAGATCGTACTCCATCTTGTAGCGTTCCAGCTTCTGGGTACGCAGTTCCGGCTGACGGGCTTTTACTGCTGCAAGCCACTCATCACTTATTACAATGGGAACAAGATCCGGTTCCGGGAAATAGCGGTAATCCTGTGCATCCTCTTTGCTTCGCATCGTATAAGAGTATTCCTTGTTATCGTCCCATCTTCTGGTCTCCTGAACCACCCGCTTACCTTCTTCTATCAACTCTATCTGACGAATACGTTCTGCTTCAATGGCTCTGGCAATCGCCTTAAAAGAGTTTAAGTTCTTCATCTCGGTACGGGTTCCTAATTCTTTGGCTCCTACTTCCCTTATAGACAGGTTTACATCGGCACGCATGGAGCCTTCCTGTAACTTACAATCGGATGCACCCAGATATTGAATCATTGTTTTTAGTTTTTCCAGATAGGCAATAACTTCTTCTGAGGAGCGCATATCCGGTTCTGACACAATTTCAATCAGAGGCACACCGGAACGGTTATAGTCTACCAGAGAGCAGTCTTCCCATTCATCGTGAATCAGCTTTCCTGCATCTTCTTCCATATGAATTTCATGAATTCCAATGGTTTTCTTTCCTGCAGATGTTTCAATCTCTATACCGCCGTTTCTGCAAATAGGCAGATAGAGCTGGGAAATCTGATAGTTTTGAGGGTTATCCGGATAGAAATAATTCTTCCGGTCAAATTTACAATACTGTGTAATGGAACAGTTGGTGGCAAGACCTACTGCTATGGCATATTCCACTACCTGTTTATTCAGCACAGGCAGGGAACCGGGCATACCGGTACATACCGGACAGGTATGTGTGTTGGGTGCTCCCCCAAATGCAGTGGTACAGGCACAGAAAATTTTTGTTTTCGTTGCAAGTTCTACATGGACCTCCAGTCCAACGACTGTTTCATACTGTTTACTCATGGCTGCTCCTCCTTCCTACCATTCTGTCACCGGCGATTTCTTATTGTCTCTTGTCTGTTCATATGCATAGGCCGCTCTGATAATATTTTTCTCTTGAAAACAATCACCAATTAATTGTAAGCCAATCGGAAGTCCCTGGGAATCCATTCCACATGGCAGGGAAATCCCGGGAAGTCCTGCAAGATTTGCGGAAATAGTATAAATATCTCCCAGATACATCTTGATGGGGTCCTTGAGACTCTGTCCAAGCTTGGGTGCAGTGGTGGGAGCCGTCGGTCCTAATATTACATCATATTTTGCAAATGCTTTATTAAATCCTTCTTTAATTAATGCCTTAGTACGGAGTGCTTTCAAATAGTAGGCATCGTAGTAACCGGAACTCAATACAAAGGAACCTAACATGATACGGCGTTTTACCTCTGCTCCAAATCCTTCGGAACGGCTTTTTTTGTACATATTATGAAGTCCTTCGTAGTCCTTGGTGCGGTACCCGTATTTTACCCCATCAAACCGTGCCAGATTGGAACTTGCCTCTGCGCAGGCAATCACATAGTAGGCAGGAATGGCATATTCCACCAGACTCAAATCAAATTCTTCTACAATAGCGCCTTTCTGCTCCAGCTCTTTTGCCGCCGCCAGAACTGCCGCTTTTACTTCCGGATCAATTCCTTCTCCCAGATAATCCCTTGGAATACCGATTTTCATGCCCTTTACATCATCCACCAAAGCAGAGGTAAAGTCAGTATCTTCTCTTTTTATGGAGGTAGAATCCTTCTTATCATAGGAAGTGATTGCTTCTAATATGGCAGCGCAGTCTGTTACATCCTTTGCTACCGGTCCAATCTGATCTAAGGAGGAACCATAGGCAACGAGCCCGTAACGTGATACGGTACCATAGGTAGGCTTCAATCCCGTTACACCACAGAAGGAGCTGGGCTGACGGATGGAACCGCCCGTATCGGAGCCAAGGGCATAGTAACATTCTTCTGCTGCTACTGCTGCACAGGAACCGCCGGAGGAACCGCCCGGAACATGGGCAAGATTCCATGGATTTTTGGTAACACCATATGCAGAAGTTTCTGTAGTGCTTCCCATTGCAAATTCATCCATATTGGTCTTTCCAATAATCACTGCCCCCGCCTTTTCCAGATTACATACTGCTTCTGCCGTGTAGGCCGGAACAAAACGTTCAAGAATCTTAGAACTACAGGTGGTAAGCATTCCTTGGGTGCACATGTTATCCTTAATTGCCACCGGAACTCCTGCCAGAGGGCCTGTTAATTCCCCGGCTTCGATTTTCTTCTGTATTTCTTCTGCACGTTTTAACGCACCTGCTTCATCTACAGTGACAAAACTGTTAATATCTTTTTCTACTCTTTTTATCTGTTCTAATACTGCCTGTGTTGCCTCTATTGCAGTAATTTCTTTTGCTTTGATTTTCTTTCCAAGTTCTACTGCTGTAAGACTTCTGATTTCCATGCTTCCACCTCCTATTCTACTGTCTTTGGTACTTTGTAGCTTCCGTCTTTTACTTCCGGTGCATTCTTCAACATGTTGTCACGGTTATCGCCATTCTCTACTACATCTTCCCGGAATACATTATTTACAGGGAAGATATGAGACATGGGTTCTACTCCCTGAGTATCCAGTTCATTCAGCTTATCGATATAATCAAGCATTTCTCCCATGTCCATTTTTGCCTGTTTGGTTTCCTCTTTTGATAATTCCAGCTTTGCAAGAATTCCTACATATTCAATGGTTTCATCTGAAATCACATGTTTCCCGGCTTTCGGTGTCTTTTCCATCCGCTGAGACTTTGTCAGCCCGTAAAAGGAAGAATCACAGATGCCTGAATTATTCCAGTCTGCTTCTATCCTAGTTCCTTCATACCGCATACCGCATTTTTTCATGACATGACCAGAGTGCGTATTCTTAGAGTCATGACGGGATTCCAGACGGTTTATTCCTACCTCATCAAAGAGATAATCCATGACTGCCTGCAATGCCTCGGATGTAATTCCCTGATGCCAGAACTCCCGGCTGATACAGTAACCAATTTCCATTAGTTCTATCTTTTCTATGATTTTGACTACTCCCATACTTCCAATGGGTTCCCCGTTTTCTTTTAGTTCAATACACCATTCGTATTTGCAATCTTCCTCGTAACCCTTTACCCAGTCTTTTAACAATTCTTCTGTTGCCTCTTTACTACTGTGGGGCGGCCACATCAAATATTTGGTTACTTCCTGATCTGATGCCCAGTTTTCGTACATTTTAGGGGCATCTTCTATCTTAAATGGTCTTAATACCAAACGCTTGGTTTCGATTCGTTTTGTTCCCAGATGTTTCAATGGTTTTTCCTCCTGATTTTCCTTTTCAATCACTATGGTTCCAGCCTGCTTAAATCCCTTGGGAATAGAGTAGTTTCTCTTATGTTGTCTTCTCCAATCAGCTTCATGGTAAGACGTTCCAGTCCAATGCCCAGCCCTCCGTGGGGCGGCATTCCGTATTTAAAGGTATCCAGATACTGTTCCATTCCTTCCGCGCTCATTCCCCGCTTTTGAAGTTTCTTCATCAGTATATCATAATCATGAATACGCTGTCCCCCAGTGGTAATCTCTAATCCGTGAAACAATAAATCAAAACTTGCGGTAAAGGTATCATCAGACGAATCATCCATGGCATAAAAAGGCCGTTTCTTAGATGGGTAATGGGTAATAAATACAAAATCTGCCCCATATGTCTCTTTGAAATACGCTCCAATTAAGGCTTCTTCCTCCGGCTCTAAATCAAAGGGATTACGAATCTGACGATTATATTTTTCCGACACCAGACGTTTTGCTTCATCAAACCTTACCTGTGGAATCCTATCGGTATCCGGCAGGGTAATTCCGAGAATGCTGCATTCTTTTGCATACTCTGTCTTTAACAATTCCATGGTATACTGCAAAAATCCCGTTTCCATTGCCATAATATCTTCAAAACTGTCGATATATCCCATCTCAAGGTCGAGGCTTGTATATTCGTTTATATGACGTTTGGTGTTATGCTTTTCTGCACGAAATACCGGTCCAACTTCGAATACCCGGTCAAACACTCCTACCATCATCTGTTTATAAAATTGCGGGCTTTGTGCCAGTACTGCGGGACGGTGAAAGTAGTCCAGCCGAAACAAGTTGGAACCTCCTTCTGCTCCCTTCGCTCCAATCTTAGGTGTACGCACTTCTGTAAACCCCTGCACATGTAGGAAATCGCGGAAACCTCTTACAATTCCTTCTTGTATTCTGAATTTTGCCCGTTCCCTCACATTTCTCAAGGAAATAGAACGATGATTTAACTTTGCCTCCAGAGATGTATTCAGCTTCCATTTTGAGATTGGCAGAGGCATCACATCCTTGGGTTCTGATAAAAGATTAATAGCAGTCAAACGAAGCTCTATCCCATTGGGCGCACGTTCTTCTGTGGTTACAACTCCCTCTGCCTCAATGGTGGCGGCCTCCTTCAAGTCTTTTAAATCAAACCTTGTAATGCCTTCCTCAAAAACGCATTGCAGAAGTCCTTCTCTTTTACGCAGAACCACAAATGCTACTTCTCCCATATCACGGATGGTATGGACTGCACCATTTACCTTTACTGTCTTTCCGGCATAATCACCTGATAAGATTTCACCGATTTCTAATGTTTCTTTTTTACTAACACCTGTTACAAATTCCATTTTGTACACTCCTTTCTATTGAGGAGCGGGACGGGAATCCTATATGGGCGGATACCTACGGATGCTTCGCACCTTTTGACCCTGGTATCCTATAAAAACAAAGTGTCTTCGACACCCTTTTGCTCCCCTGCCTTCAATCCTGTGGGAGAAGGCGCTTTGCTGCGCCGCGCGCTGTCGCTTCTGCGACTTCTTCCTTTAGCGCGCGTGTGCATCCGGCACGGAGCGTTTTATATTATAGGAAATCGCAAGCTTTCATACTTTAGCGTATAAAAGTCTTTTCTATAATATAAAAAGCCCTGGAATATCAACTTGATATTCCAGGGCGAGATCTTTATGATTCCCGCGGTACCACCCGCATTGAGAAGCGTTTTATACTGCAAAATTCTTCTCCACTTTAGTGCTTAACGCGCACAACGTACTGACTTACTTAAGTTCAGCCAGTCTGCTCCAGAGTGTTCCCTTTGCTTTCTCTTCCAAACAACGCTCTCAGTCGGTGACGTTGTATTCCTGTCGGCATCTGAAAGTAAGAGTCTCCTTCATCGCTTTTTATTATTAACATATTTTTTAGTTGTTGACAATCATATCATTGTTTATTCTATTTTGCAAGGATATTTTAAAAAAGTGGTATTCGGTAGTATTTCCTCTACTTAAAAAGTATTATTTTAAATCCTTCACCCATTGACATAGCTCTTCTATATTTTTTCGTTCTCTAAAATCCATCGGCTCGCTGCACATCATAAGTATGCCTTCATCATCCTCTGTCAGATCTTCTTTTTTCTTAATCTGGCTTTTCAGCATATTCATCAGCAGTTTATCCCCAGTCTTTAATCTGGAAAATTCAAATCCACCTCTTAAATAGAATGTCTTAATATGTTCCCGCTGTTCTTTGGAAAATACCTTTTCCCATACTGCATCCATCTCTTCTTTTCGTCCGGGACTGGCTCCTGTTGCCCATACTGCAAGGTTTTTATCCTTTAACTGCTCATATCCCCGTTTAATCAGATTCAGTCCGGCAATTCCTCCGGCATACATGCCTCCTCCGTAAATAATCGTATCGTACCCAAGGAGTTCCTCAATCTTCAGTTTATTGTTTTCCCTTAAATCACATCCAAGCTCTTGAGCAATCCATTCTGCATAAGTCTTTGTGTACCCACCCTTTGATTTATAAATCACTACTGTTTTCATTTTATTCCCTCCTTCATTTCAATAAGGTTCTTCTCCAGCTTTGTTATGGTATTGTACATATTCTCGATATCCTCCGGAGCAATTCCTGCATAAAACAGCTCCATAAATTCCATACTTTTCTCTCCATACTTTTCATCCAATACATGAAGCTTTTTGGTTCCCCAGACACGTATTTTCCTCTTGTCCTTTTCATCCTTCTGTAACTCTACAAAACCGTTCCGTTCCAGCTTATTCACCATCTGTTTCACATTCTGATGGGAACTTCCCATGACCTCTGCAAGCTCTTTAATGGTAGGTACCTTTTCCCCAAACAGTCCCAGACAGATTATTAGAAAAAACTGTTTACAGGTAATCTCTTCAAAAAAACTGTCTCCCGTTGTCTGCAGTCTGTTATGAAATGCAAAAAACGTACCGAACAACACCCATTTGGTTTCCATTCCTTCCAACAATTCTTCTCTGTTCACTTACTTCCCCCTCCTTATAGGTAAGCTATTACCTTTATAATAGGTAATATATTACATTCTTCTTGTGTTGTCAAGAAAAAGAGGGTATACAATACCCTCTTTCTCCATTTATCTGTCTACAATATGAAATTGAGAATACTGTGATAAGTCCACCACATAGGACTCTATTCTCTCCAACACCTCATAGATATCGGTATCTATCTTATCTTTGAATTGTTCCAGTTCTTTTCTTATAAGGGAATGTACAATTCCTTTTGGTGCCCGCACATAAGGAAGTTCTTCGTTGGAATCCCCCTGATAAATAAGCAGGCTTCCTCCATAAAAATGAAGAATAAACTCTTCTTCCACTGCCGCCTCGTTCCCCAGGTAGGATATGGTCTTTTCTTTCTCTTCATCTTGCGCTCCCACAACCTGAAGACGAAATTTTACATCCTCATCCGCGGCCTTTTCTCCGTCTACTACAATACCAAGATAACCAAGGCTCAATCTTGTTGTCATTTTATTTACGATGTTTCTTTTCTGAGCCGATGCTGCTTTGGGATTTACTTGTGGTACCCCAAGACGAAGTTCCTCTGCCCCAGTGAGATATGCGTTTCGCCAAATGGCTGACTCTGCCTGATACCCTAACTGTTCCAGTGCATCTGCACATAGATATCTTGCATTCTCATTTTTCGGATTAGCAAATACAACGTAATTGGCTGCTGTAGCCGCCCACTGATAATTTCCTTTTTCAAAATCCTGCTGTGCTTTTCTGAGTACCTCCTCTTCCGAGCCTACATACTCTACAAATTTCTTTGCTGCTTCTACTTCTGTCAGGGAATGCAGTGTCACCGGATTTGCGCTATAATAACCTAAATATCTTTGATATACCGCCTTTGCATTTACTTCAACAGTTCCATAGTAAGGACGTATATACCATGATTCCTGAAGCTTTTGTGGAATCTTTATTTTATGGGCAATTTCATTTTTGGTATATCCCTGATTGGCATATAAAAGCGTCTGGTCATGAATGTATTTATAAATAGCTGCTGAATTTCTCAGATAATCTTTGACAGCATTTGGTTCTTCCTTCGTATTCCAGTGGGGCCAATGATGAGACTGAAATACTACGTCTGCCTTGTCACCATATTTTTCCAGTGCTTCTACGGTAAAGTCTGACCATACACTGGAATCTCTCACCTTTGCTCCACGGATGGGATAGAAATTATGTAATGTACATGTGCAGTTCTCCGCTGCCCAAAATGCTTTGTATTCCGGAAAATAATTATTCATTTCTGCCGGTGCTTCTGTTCCGGGCGTTAATTGGAATTCTACGGTAAGGCCGTCTATTATAATGGTCTGATTTTCTTTTATCTCGTAAGTTGGTCTGATATAAGAGGAGGTTCCTGCTGCAGTATTTCCCGCTAATCCAAGACCTGCGGAGACTGTTGATTTGGCACCTGCACGTTTCCCAAATGCGAACTGATATTTTCCTCTTCTGCTCATTGCCGTTCCAGCATACACAGATTCGCTTACGGATTCTTCATCAAATCCTTCCGGTACATAAATAGGTATCTTCCCTTCTGACGGCTCACCCACATTTTCTTCATTTACAATTCCTGCCACGCCTCCATAATGATCGGAATGAGAATGACTGATGATGACAGCCCGGATATGATCTCTGATGTTTTCTCCTATTCCCTGTTCTGCTAATGCCAGCGCTTCTCCCGCACTTTCTACAAAAGTACCGGTATCTAAAACAATGAATCCTGTTTTAGAACGTACAAATGTGATGTTGGCCAAATCAAATCCTCTTACCTGAAAGATTTTATCTTTTACTACCCAGAATAATCCTGCTTTAAAATTTGATTTTGCATTCAGCCAAAGACTTGGATTGACTGTATCGGGAACTTCCTCTTCTTTCAAAAATCCATAGTTTTCTAGATTCCAGATTTCTTTTCCTTTTTTATTATAAATTTTCTTATCTTCTGTTCTATATATACTGTTTGCCTGTGCCAGCTCTAACTCGCTGTTTGTAGGGTGTGCAATATCAATTCCTAAGGATTCTGCAAATTCCTTTTGATAACGCTGTGTGTGTTCACTTGCCTCTTTCGGCTGATTATTCCATTGTCCCATATTCTTTTCCTTCTTTCCTCTAATAATCTACTTCATCCGGATACAGCTCCTTTAGTATTGCTGTATCTGCAAAATCACTGACTTCATAATCTGTCTCAAAACGTCCATTTTCTACTGCCCATGCTTTAATACCATTTAGGTGTTCCACAGTCTCTTCCTTAAAATCTAATACAAGTTCTGCTGCTTTTATATTTTCTTTGAACTGTTCCACCGGGATGTTTATTTTCTTTTCTGCTATCTTGGATGCTTCTTCTTTATTTGCCAATATCCATTCCTGTGTTTCTTTTAACGCCTGAAAGAATTTCTTTATTGTTTCAGCATTTTCTTTGATATATGTATCTGAGCTAACAAAATACTGATCTGTTTTTAATCCAAGTTCCTCCATATCAACCAGAACTTCCATTCCAGCTTCTTTTAACTTCTTACCATTTGTACCGGATGCCCAGAAGGCTGCACCTTCTCCTGTTGTCATAATACCCAGGCCTGCCTGTGCACTATCCACACTTAAAAGCACCTGTTTGTCCACCGGAACCTTTCCGGCTTCAAATGTAATGGCATTCCAGTAATCCCAAACTGTTCCGGGCAATGTCACTACACCCTTTCCGGATAAATCCTCTAAACCTTTTACCTCTTTTGGATTTACATATAAGCGGCTTGATTTTCCAGATACAAACCTTGTAATAATACGCAAATTTGTATCCTTCTGTGTGTTGCCAATACGGTTAACTAATGCATAATCTGCCAGCATTCCAATATCTGACTGCTCTGTTACGATAGCATCTACCGTATTGACTCCTGCTGCAAATTCTGTGATTTTCAGTTCAATTCCATACTTTTGAAATATTCCCTGTTCTGTTCCAATTACGGCCAGCCAGTGATCTGCATTCCCTGTCATAACACCTAAGCGTATTTTAGTATCTGCACTATCAGACTCGGCTCCGCAGCCAATGACTCCTGCCGCCAATCCCAGTACCAATAGTAGTGATAACAATTTCTTTTTCATTTTACTTTCCTCCTTTTGGGAATAGTGTTTCAAAAGCCAATTTCCGGCTTAAGAAACACCTTCCTTTTATT
>CAZUKR010000040.1:0-21597 GCA_964620885.1 uncultured Eubacterium sp. | reverse complement strand
AGGAGGAAAGATAATGGGAAACAGAATAGAAGAAAAAATGCAGCAGCTTCAGGAAAAGGGTGAAAAGGCATTTATCACTTATATGACAGCAGGGCTTCCGGATATGGAAGGCTGTAAAGAAGTAATTAAGGCTCAGGAAAAGGCGGGAACAGATGTGGTGGAGCTTGGGATTCCATTTTCAGATCCCACAGCAGACGGACCAGTCATTCAAAATGCATCTTACAAGTCTATCCAGCAGGGAACAAACCTGAAAAAAATATTTGCCTTAATGAAAGAGATACGTGCAGAAGGAGCAAATATTCCAATTGTTTTTATGATGTACTATAACACCATTCTTCATTTTGGAGTAAAAGAATTTGCGGCGGAATGTGCAGCAAGCGGGGTAGATGGTCTTGTTATTCCGGATTTACCATTAGAAGAGCAGGAAGAATTACAGCAGGCTTTAGAGGGAGAAAATGCAACAATTCTTATTCAGCTGGTATCTCCGGTGTCAGCAGAGCGTATTCCGGAAATTCTGAAGGATGCGAAAGGTTTTGTTTATTGTGTATCAGGCATGGGAGTCACCGGACAAAGCGGCAATTTCCATAAGGAAATTATAAATTATCTTTCCAGTGTAAAAAAAGTTTCGAAAGTTCCTGTTATGATGGGATTTGGAATTGAACGGGCAAAAGATGTAGCACCAATGAAAGATGTAATTGATGGAGCAATTGTGGGAACCCATTTTATTAATCTTTTGGAAGCAAATAATTATGCAACCCAAACAGCGGCAGAGTACTGCAGTACTTTTAAAAAAGAAATCAATGCGTTGTAATTGTATATTAGTATAAGAAGGGAAAGGCGAATAGTATGAAAGCAGCAATTCAGAAAGTAGTAGATGGTCAGAATCTGACAGAGGAAGAAGCAAAAAAAGCAATGGACATCATGTTAAGCGGTGCAGCAACGCAGGCACAGTTAGGGGCATTTCTGACAGCACTTCGCATGAAAGGAGAAACATTGGATGAGATGGTAGGGTTTGCCTCTGTATTAAAGGAAAAAGCAGAGCATATTGCACCCAAGATTGCCAATTATGTGGATTTGGTGGGAACCGGTGGAGACGGAAACTTTACCATTAATATTTCTACAACAGCAGCGTTTGCAGCAGCAGGAGCAGGGCTTCCTATTGCAAAACACGGAAACCGTTCCATTTCCAGTAAAAGCGGCGCAGGAGATGTGCTGGAAGCACTGGGAGTAAACATCATGGCGGAACCGGAGCTGGTAGAAAAATGTGTAGAAGAAGTTGGAATTGGATTTATGTTTGCCCAGAGCTTTAATAAATCTATGAAATATGTAGGGCAGGCAAGAACGGAAATGGGAACACGTTCTGTATTTAATGTACTGGGGCCTTTGGCAAATCCTTCCGATGCAAAATCCATGGTAGTAGGTGTGTATGATCCTTCTCTGACAGAGCTGATTGCTCATGCCATGAACCGGCTGGGTGTAATGAGGGCTTTCGTGGTATGCGGCCAGGATTGCATGGATGAAATTACACTTACAGGGGAAACTGTGGTTTCTGAAATTAAAGATGGAGAGGTTACTACGTATCAGATTTCACCGGAGCAGTTTGGGATGAAACGTGTAGAAATGGAAGAACTCCGGGGAGGCGACGGAACAGAAAATGCAAAGATTACAACTGCAATTCTTAAGGGAGAAGAAAGAGGAGCAAAACGTGATATTGTATTGCTGAATGCAAGTGCAGCTTTATATGTAGGAGGAATGGCGGAATCTTTGGAAGAAGGAGTTAAGCTGGCTGCAGAAGCAATTGATTCCGGAAAAGCATATAAAGTATTGGAAGATTTGGTAGCGATGTCAAACCAGAAATAAGGTTACAAATTCTTGACAATTTTTCGGATTCTATGATAGGATTGTTTGGTAATAGCATAGAATACATGATAGAGGCATGTTGATTTCTCTGTTTCAGCAATAAAACAGAGCAGCATACCTCTTTTTATTTGTAAGATACCAGGGTCAAAAGCTTATGCTTTTCATGCTTGCATGAAAAAGCATGAGTTTGGGACCCGCAAAACATGAGAAAGTAGCCCGAATAGGGTGGATTTCGAATGTTTTTAGGAGTGCGAAGCAATCCGTAGGTATCATATGGCCAAAATAGCGTTTAATACCTAGCGTTATAGAAAGGATATAAAAATTATGGAAAACAAAGGGGAATTTTTAAAAACAAAATCAATCCCATCACTTCTCATCAGCATGTCAGTTCCCATGATGCTGTCCATGCTGATACAGTCTTTATATAATATTGTAGACAGTATCTATGTGTCTCGTCTTGGAACAAAGGCGCTGACCGCAGTTTCGCTGGCATTTCCACTGCAGAATATAGTAATCTCTGTTGCTGTTGGAATCGGTGTAGGGATATGTTCTGTTTTGTCTATCAGTTTAGGAGAAGGTGATCAGAAAAAGGCTAATGAAACGGCAACCATGGGAGTCTTATTGTCTCTGGTGCATTGTATACTATTTGTAGGATTGGGACTGCTGGTTACCCGCCCCTTTTTATCCATGTTTACTGCAGATCCAGAAGTGCTGGGTGAATCATTAAAATATACTTATATTGTCTTATGTGCATCCTTTGGCTGTATTCTTCAGGTGACCATGGAAAAGATTTATCAGGGACTTGGAAATATGAAAGTAACCATGTATTTTCTGGCAGCCGGATGTATCATTAACATTATTTTAGATCCGATTTTGATTTTTGGTCTGCTGGGTGCTCCGGCCATGGGAGTAACAGGGGCGGCAGTGGCCACTGTAATCGGTCAGATAGGTGCATTCCTTTTATATGTAATTGCCTTTAGGCGGAAAAATCCCGGGGTACAGATTCATCCAAAATATATAAAAAAGGACTGGAATTTGATAAAAAGAATCTACGCAGTAGGAATTCCAGCTACGTTGATGATGATGATGCCTTCCATTTTAGTAAGCATATTGAATGGAATATTAATTGGATTTTCTGAGGTTTATGTGGCTGTACTTGGGATATATTTTAAGCTTCAAACCTTTTTATATATGCCTGCAAATGGAATTGTACAGGGATTACGTCCCATCATTGGCTACAATTATGGTGCAGGCGAGGGAAAACGGGTGAAAGAGACCATTCGGTGGGGGTTGCTGGCAACAGTGGCCATTATGGCAGTAGGAACACTGGCAGCCCTTTGTATACCGGGATTGATATTGCAGTTGTTTCAGGCAGATGAACAGATGATGAAGGCGGGCATAGAGGCTCTTCGGATTATTTCACTGGGATTTGTCGTATCTTCTGTGGGCGTTGTTTTCTGTGGGGTATTTGAAGCACTGGGACGGGGAAGGGATTCGCTGGCGATTTCCCTGCTGCGCCAGTTTGTAATTATTATCCCTCTGGGATTTCTGCTGTCACGTTTTTGGGGAACTGCTGGAATTTGGATTGCATTTCCGGTGGCAGAATTGGCGGCCTCTGTTGTAGCAGCAGTTTTGTTAAAGCGGGTCAATAAGGGGGCTTATTTTCCACTATAAGCTCGTTAGACTTTATAAAAATATAATAGTTTAAACCTATAAAAACATAGGGCGCTGTGTTATACTTATTCGGAAAACTGAATTATAATCTGAAAAAATTCAGGTTTTGAAGGAGATATAAGTAAAATGAATATTTTAACGGCAGAACATTTGACAAAATCATATACGGCAGAACGTACCCTGCTTTCCGATGCGGCATTTAGTCTGCACGAGGGAGAAAAGGTAGGAGTTATTGGTATTAATGGAATGGGGAAGTCCACATTGCTAAAGATTTTAGCAGGGGTGGAGGATCCGGACGAAGGAACTGTTATTATGGGAAGCCATGTAAAGATGGCATATCTGGAGCAGACCCCGGTATTTGAAGATACCCTTACCATATTAAAGGCGGCTTTACAGGGACTGGACCAGCAGGACATGCTTTTGGTCAGTGAAGCAAAGTCGATGCTGTATCAGTTGGGATTTACAGATACAGAACAGGTGGTAAAACATCTGTCGGGAGGACAAAAAAAGCGGATTGCACTGGTGAATACCGTATTACAGCCGGTGGAAATTCTGATACTGGATGAGCCTACCAACCATTTGGACAACGAAATGTCTCAGTGGCTGGAAGATTATCTGATAAAATTCCGGGGAGCTGTGGTGATGGTAACCCATGACCGTTATTTTCTGGACCGGGTGGTAAATCGGATTATAGAAGTGGAACATGGCAATATATATAGTTATTCGGGAACATATGCGGACTATATAAGCCAGAAGATGCAGCGGGAGAATATAGGACTGGCAAGTGAACGGAAACGGAAAAGTATCTTGAAAAAGGAGCTGGAATGGCTGGCAAGAGGAGCAAGAGCACGTGCTACCAAGCAGAAGGCCCATATCCAAAGAATTGAAGATATGCTGGCAGCAGAAGGCCCTATAGAAGACAGCGGTGTAGAAATGGCATCTATGGCTTCCCGCATGGGGAAGAAGACCATAGAACTGTCAGGTCTATGCAAGCGTTATGGAGAGCGCAGGCTTATTGAAGACTTTACCTATATTTTTTTAAAGCAGGATAGAATTGGAATTGTAGGTCCCAATGGATGTGGTAAGTCAACACTTCTGAAAATGATACTGGGACAGGTGATACCGGATGCAGGAACGATAGAAATTGGTGAAACCATTAAGATAGGATATTTTTCACAGGATAATTCTCATATGGATGAATCCATGAAAGCAATTGAATATGTAAGAGAAGTGGCAGAATATATTCAAACAAGTGATGGGCAGATAAGTGCATCTGCTTTGATGGAACGTTTTTTGTTTGATGGGACGATGCAGTGGGCACCTATCGGGAAACTGTCAGGGGGAGAGCGCAGAAGACTTTATCTGATGCGCATCTTAATGGGGGCACCCAATGTATTGATATTGGATGAGCCTACCAATGATCTTGATATTAAGACACTTACGATTTTGGAAGATTATCTGGATTCCTTTGATGGGATTGTAATCACCGTATCTCATGACCGGTATTTTCTGGAGCGTATGGTGAAACGAATTTTTGCTTTTGAAGAAAATGGACATCTGCAGCAGTATGAAGGTGGCTATCTGGATTATATCGAAGCCAGGAAAAAGCGGCATCCCCAGCAGGTCACAGAGGATTTGGGCACGGAGAAAAAGCGTGAAACAGAAAGCGGTGGGAAAGAGAAACCCAACTACTCCCAGAAGAAATTGAAGTTTTCCTATAAAGAACAGCGGGAATATGAAACCATTGATGATGATATTGTACAGATAGAAGAAAAGATAGAACAGCTGGAAAATCAAATTCAACAGAATGCCACCAACAGTATGAAGCTGGCAGAACTGATGGAAGAAAAAGAGCAGGCAGAAGCTGAGCTGGAAGAACGGATGGAGCGCTGGGTATACTTAAGCGATCTGGCGGAACAGATAGAGGCACAAAACCACTGAGGAAAGGGAATAAGATGGATACGAAATTTCAAAAAAAGTATGAATCTGATATGACGGGGAAAGAAAAAAGGGAGTTAGAGCGTCAAAAAATAGCATCCCTGCATGGAATGGAAAAGCTAGAGTACATTTTAGTTTATTATAAGTTCCACATTGCAGCAGTTGTAATTGTAATTCTTTTAATCATTGGAGGCATTAAGTGGATGGATGATTTGAAAGATGAAAATTATATGTATGCTCTGGTGGTTAGTGCTCCTACTGATGGGGGAACCTTTATGGAAGACTTCCGGGATAAACTGGGAGATACGGATGAACATCATGTATATTTTCTGGATACCAGTGTGTTTTTTGCGAGGAATTCAGAGGAGGATGAGCCCACCATGGATTATACATCTCAAATGAAGATGTCAACAGTGGTAGGAGCCGGGACAGCAGATGTATTTATCTGTCCGGAAAGTATTTATAAACAGTATGGAAAGGATGGAGATGTCCTGCATCGGATTTCAGATGTTATGGGCGAGGATTTTGTAACGGAGCATGCAGATATTTGTCTGGAAGATGCCATTCGTGTAGATGATAGTGAAGTATTAGAAAAATACGGATTGGCAACAGGGGAACCGGCTTATCTGATTGTATTCCAGTATACAAAGCATCCGGAGATTGCAAAAGAGTTTATTGATTTTGTGGTAGAGTAGGAAGTGAAAGGTATGGCAAAGAAAAAGGAAATTAAGACCAATGCCATGAGGATGCTTGATAAGAACAAGATACCTTATGAGGTGATTCAATATGAATGTGATGAATTTATTGATGGGCTTCATACTGCAGAAAAGACAGGGGCGCCAGTGGAACAGTCCTTTAAAACTCTGGTGCTTCAGGGAAAGAGCAGACAGTATTATGTGTTTGTACTGCCAATAGCAGAAGAAATTGATTTAAAATCTGCAGCCCGTCTGGTGGCAGAAAAATCTCTGGAGATGATTCACCTAAAAGATATAACAGAAATTACCGGATATGTCAGAGGCGGGTGCAGCCCGCTGGGGATGAAGAAAAATTATCCGGTAATACTTCAGGAAGATGCCTGCCAATATAGTAAAATATATATAAGCGGAGGAAGAATCGGAACGACTTTGTGTCTGGCACCGGAGAACCTGATTCAGGTAACAGGGGCAAAAACAGGAAACTTTATGGAAAACAGGCCATAAAAGCCTTTTCTTTTTACAGAAATGGTATTATAATAGCGTGCAGGGAGACTGATATCTCCCAAAGGACAGGGGAGCAGAGAAGCTCCCTTAATTGCATTTAAGAAAGTAAAGAAATGAGGAAAATCATGGCATATCAGATTATTACGGATGGTTCCTGTGACTTGGGAACGGAAATTCCGGACAGAGAGGGGATAAAGGTAGTTCCCTTTTACGTAACATTTGATGGACAGAATTATAAAAAAGAAATTGAAGAAGTAGGAGTGCGTACCTTTTATCAGGAAATGGTTGCGGATCCTAACGTATTTCCCAAATCATCTCTTCCTTCTGTGCAGGATTATGCGGAAGTATTCGAGTTATATGCAAAAGAGGGGGTAGATATAATCTGCCTGTGTATCACCACTAAGTTCAGCGGTTCCTATAATTCAGCTAAGACTGCCGCAGATATGATACTGGAAGAATATCCGAAAGTAAGGATTGAAGTGATTGATACCACAGTTAATACTGTGCTGCAGGGTATATTAGTACTGGAAGCCGCACGTATGCAGAAAAATGGTTTGTCCATGGAAGAAACGATAGAACAGATAAATCGTATTAAATCCACCGGAAGGATTATTTTTACCGTAGGAAATTACGAATATCTTATCCATGGAGGAAGAATTGGAAAAGTCATGGGAACAGCAGCTTCCACATTGGGAATTAAGCCATTGATTATGTTAAAAGAAGGGGAGATTTTTCCTACCGGGATTAGCAGAAATCGGGTGAAAGCCAAGAAAAGACTGATTGAACAAACAAAAGAGCACTTTGAACAGATGAAAGAATCTCCGGATGATTATCAGATTGTGGTAGGATATGGATATGATTATGAGGAAGCAGCAGAATTCAGGGATCAATTGCTGGCATCATTGAAAACATATTCCAATAGGGAGAGTATAGAAATCTTTCAGATAGGGGCAACTATAGGGGTACACACAGGTCCTCACCCTATCGGACTGGGAATAATAAAAAAATACGACAGATAAAAGTCGTAATAGCGGAGGGAATATGTATATTATAATTGTGGGCTGTGGAAATGTGGGAACGACCCTGACAGAGCAGCTGAGCAAAGAAGGGCATAATCTTACAGTAGTAGATGTTGATAATGCTCAGGTACAAGAAGTAGTGAATCGTTATGATGTGATGGGAATTGTAGGGAATGGAGCAAGTTTTATGATTCAGGATGAGGCTGGAATCAGTGAAGCAGACTTAATGATTGCAGTTACTGCTTCCGATGAGCTTAACCTGCTGTGCTGCCTCATTGCAAAAAAAGCGGGGGGATGCCAGACCATAGCCCGTGTGAGGAATCCTATTTATAACAGAGAAATTGCATTTATTAAAGAAGAACTAGGATTGTCTATGGTAATTAATCCAGAGCAGGCGGCGGCAAATGAGATTGCAAGGCTGCTGAAATTTCCATCTGCCATCCGGGTAGATACCTTTGCAAAAGGCAAGGTGGAATTGCTGAAGTACAAAATAGGTGAAAACTCTATTTTGGCAGGATGTTCCCTAACGGATATTTCGGGAAAACTGCGTTGTGATGTACTTATCTGTACGGTAGAACGTGGAGAAGAAGTATTCATTCCATCCGGAAATTTTGAATTAAGGGCGAAGGATATTATATCTGTAGTAGCTTCTCCCAAAAAGGCAAATGAATTCTTTAAGAAAATCGGAATGACCCATAACCGGATTAAAAGCTGTATGATAATCGGTGGTGGTGAGACCACATATTATCTTGCGCAGCAGCTTCTGCCAATGGGAATTGAAGTGAAAATTGTGGAGCAGAGTAAGGAGCGATGCCATGAATTAAGTGAACTTCTGCCTCAGGCTATGATAATTCGGGGAGATGGTACACAACGTAATCTGCTTCATGAAGAGGGGATAGAACAGACACAGGCATTTGTATCCTGGACCAGTATGGATGAAGAAAATATTATGTTGACGCTGTTTGCAAAAAGCGTGTCAAAGGCAAAAAATGTAACCAAGGTACATCGGATAGAATATGATGAGATTATTGAAAGTCTGGACTTGGGAAGTGTACTATATCCGAAGTATATTACGGCGGAATATATTATTCAATATGTCCGTGCCATGCAGAATTCCATCGGAAGTAATATTGAAACCCTGCACCAGTTGATTGAGGATAAAGTAGAGGCATTAGAATTCAGAGTGCGTGGACAATCAGAGGTGGTTGGAGTACCATTAAAGGAACTGGAGCTAAAAGATAATTTACTGCTGGCCTGTATCAACCGGAAAGGAAAAATTATTACTCCGAGAGGACAGGATACCATAGAGGTGGGGGATACGGTGATTGTAGTAACCTCCAGTCAGGGATTCCATGATTTAAAGGATATTTTAAAATAGGCAGGAAGGAATGGAGTAAATAGTATGAATTATTCAATAATAAGATACATTCTTTGCCGGGTCTTGGAGTTTCAGGCATTATTTTTATTGCTGCCTTGTATCACAGCACTGTGTTATGGAGAAAAGCAGGGATGGGTATATCTGCTGGTGGCGGCAGGCTGCCTGTGTATTGGGGGCCTTGGCAAGCTGAAGAAACCCAAGAGTAATGTGTTTTATGCAAAAGAGGGCTTTGTGACAGTTTCTTTAAGCTGGATTATAATGAGTATTACTGGTGCTATGCCCTTTTATTTTACGGGAGAATTTCCGACTTATACGGATGCGTTATTTGAAACAATTTCCGGTTTTACCACTACCGGTGCAAGTATCTTAACGGATGTAGAGGCACTGACCCACTGTACCATGCTGTGGAGATGTTTTACCCACTGGATTGGCGGAATGGGGGTATTGGTACTTATATTGGCAATTCTGCCCCTGGCAGGAGGATACAATATGTATCTGATGCGGGCAGAAAGTCCTGGACCAACTGTGGGAAAACTAGTTCCCCGGGTTCGCCATACTGCAAGAATCTTATATGGGATTTATGTAATAATGACCATAATACAGGTTATTATATTGCTGTTGGCAAAAATGTCGTTTTTTGATGCCCTTACACTTTCCTTTGGTACAGCAGGTACGGGAGGCTTTGCATTACTCAACAGCGGTGCGGCAGAATATACTACGGCAGTGCAGGTCATTCTTACTGTGTTTATGATACTGTTTGGAATTAACTTTAATGTGTACTTTCTAATCAGCGAGCGCAGAGGAAAAGAGGCACTGAAACATGAAGAGATGAGGTATTATCTTGGAATAATAGCTGTAGCAATCATTCTGATTGCTATTAATGTACGTGGATATTTTGGAAGTGCAGTAGAAGCAGTGCAGCAGGCAGCTTTTCAGGTGGGCTCTATTATTACAACTACGGGATATTCAACCACAGACTTTAATCAATGGCCGGAATTTTCGAAATTTATCCTGGTACTCCTTATGTTTGTGGGAGCATGTGCCGGCAGTACCGGAGGAGGAATTAAAGTATCACGTGTGCTGGTTATGGCAAAACTGGTAAAGAGTGAGTTTTCTTATCTGCTTCATCCCAAGCGGGTGCGTCAGATTTATCTGGAGAAACATGTAGTAACAAAAGAAATCTGGAGATCTATTTCTGTATTCTTTATTACATATATATTTATTTATGGGTTTTCTGTACTTTTGATTTCTTTGGATAATTTAGATTTTACCACCAACTTTACGGCAGTAGCCGCCACCCTAAATAATATTGGGCCTGGACTTGGACTGGTAGGGCCTACGGGAAACTTTTCGGTATATTCGGATCCGGCAAAATATGTATTGATGTTTGATATGCTGGCAGGGCGTCTGGAGTTATTCCCAATGCTGTTGTTGTTTTCACCGTTTACGTGGAAGCGAAGATAAAAAAGGAAAGAAGTGTTTGTATGCGTCAGATGGAATTTAAAATGGAGCGGACAGGACTTTTAAAAGAGGGGGACATTTTACCTGTTACGGAGGGGAAATTGCCCACCTCTTACTACTATACTCTGGGAAAAGCCTATGCCATGTCCGCCAACTATACCTTTAGTGAAAGGCTGAAATCCAGGGAAGGAAAAGTAGTGAAGATACATGAGACAGCAAAAGGTTTTTTTGTGACAGTAGAGTTTGAGGAATAGGAGGGGATGTATGGAATCAAGAGTTGCAATTATTGGAATTATTGTGGAAGAGGAATCTTCCGTAGATGAACTGAACCGTATTCTGCATGAATATGGAAGATATATTATTGGAAGAATGGGAATTCCCTATCAGAAAAAGGGAATAAATATTATTAGTATTGCAGTGGATGCGCCACAGGATATTATAAGTGCACTTTCCGGAAAGCTTGGAAAGCTGCAGGGAATCAGCAGTAAAACAGCATACTCCAAAGTATAGAAGGAGGAAAAAAATGGGATTAAACAGTACACCTTCCTCAGACCGGATACATATCGGTTTTTTTGGAAGAAGAAACGCAGGTAAGTCCAGTGTGGTGAATGCAGTAACCGGACAGGAACTGTCCGTAGTTTCAGAGATAAAGGGAACCACAACAGATCCGGTGCAAAAGGCAATGGAGCTTCTGCCTATGGGACCGGTCGTGATTATAGACACACCGGGGATTGATGATGAAGGAAGTCTTGGAGAACTCCGGGTTAGAAAGACAAAGCAGATTCTTAATAAAACGGACGTAGCAGTTTTGGTCATTGATAAAACTGTGGGCATGACAGAGGTGGAAGAAGAACTGGTAAACATTTTCAAAGAGAAAAAGATTCCATATGTAATTGCTTTTAACAAACAGGACATGTCAGAAAAGGATATTCCGAAAGAAGGACATGTGATTGAAGTCAGTGCAAAAACAGGATTTCACATGGAAGAATTGAAAGAAAAGATAGCTGGACTGGCAGTTACAGAGGAACCAAAGCTGAAAATCGTAGGTGATATTATAAAACCTTCCGACTTTGTAGTTCTGGTAGTACCAATCGACAAGGCGGCACCAAAAGGAAGATTGATTCTGCCCCAGCAGCAGACCATACGTGATATTTTAGAATCAGATGCCACAGCCATTGTGGTAAAGGAATATGAACTGCGGGAGACACTGGAACATCTGGGGAAGAAGCCGGCGCTGGTTATTACCGACAGCCAGGTGTTTGCCAAGGTAAATGCAGATACTCCAAAGGAAATTATGCTGACCTCATTTTCCATCCTCTTTGCCCGGTATAAGGGAAACCTTCAGACTGTGGTGCAGGGAGCGGCGGCGATTGAAGGACTGCGGGATGGAGACAAGGTACTTATATCAGAAGGCTGTACCCATCACCGGCAGTGTGATGATATTGGTTCCGTAAAGCTTCCAAGATGGCTGCGGGATTATTCAGGTAAAGAACTTCAGATAGAACTTACTTCCGGAACGGAATTTCCGGAAGACTTATCTCAATATAAGCTGATTATTCATTGTGGCGGCTGTATGCTCAATGAAAGAGAGATGAAATATCGTTTAAAATGCGCACAGGACCAAGGAGTTCCTATTACTAATTATGGAATTGCCATTGCATATATGCAGGGAATTCTGAAAAGGAGTGTAGAGATTTTTCCCCAAGTCATGGCGGAATTACCAGAAGAATGACAGAGAAGGAACTCTGTAATTGGGAGGTTAGTATTAGAAAAGCAGGAGGGGTTCTGCTTTAGATTGCAGAGGAGAATATGTTATGGAAAAATTAGTACCAAAGCTGTTTACCACGATGAAAGACTATACGCGGGAACAGTTTATTAAAGATGTAATTGCAGGAATTATTGTGGCAATCATTGCATTGCCATTATCAATCGCACTGGCATTGGCATCCGGCGTTACACCGGAAAAAGGAATCTATACAGCTATTACAGCAGGATTCATAATTTCCTTTTTAGGAGGATCCAAGGTTCAGATTGCAGGCCCTACAGCAGCATTTGCCACCATAGTGGCAGGAATTGTAGTGAAAAATGGTATGGAAGGGCTGATTGTTGCTACTGCGCTGGCAGGAATTATTCTGATTTTGATGGGACTTTTTCGTCTGGGAAATCTGATTAGATTTATTCCCTATACCATTACTACCGGCTTTACCAGCGGAATTGCAATCACGATTTTGGTGGGACAGATAAAAGATTTTATGGGACTTACTGTGGTGACGGAAGAACCATTGATTGCCACTACAGATAAATTAAAAGCCGTATTCCAGTTTCGGAATACATTTAATGGGCAGGCATTTCTGGTAGGAATCGTCTGTCTTGCTATTTTAATCTTCTGGAAGTATCTGCCGGGATTTTGGAAGAAAATTCCACCCTCACTGGTTGCTGTTCTGGCAGGAATCGGAATGGTGAAAGGCTTTCGTATGGAAGTAAACACCATTGGGGACTTATATGAAATATCCAGTAAATTACCCAGCATATCCTTGCCGTCCTTTTCATTTGCAACTGTGCGGGCAGTGCTTCCGGATGCGTTTACCATAGCAATTCTGGCAGCTATTGAATCGCTGTTGTCCTGCGTAGTGGCAGACAGTATGGTAAGCGGAAGGCATCGGTCTAATATGGAGCTAATTGCTCAGGGAGCGGGAAATATTACCTCTGCATTATTTGGCGGAATTCCAGCAACAGGAGCGATTGCAAGAACAGCGGCAAATGTGAAAAGCGGCGGGCGTACCCCGGTTGCAGGTATGGTGCATGCCGTAACCCTGCTTTTGATTCTGGTGGTATTGATGCCTTATGCGGCGTTAATTCCAATGCCTGCCATAGCAGCAATTTTGTTTGGGGTAGCCTATGATATGAGTGAATGGAGAAAATTCCTTCATTTATTAAAAACTTCTCCCAAAAGTGATATTATTGTATTAGTAGCCACCTTTGTTCTGACGGTTGTATTTGACCTGGTGGTGGCAATTGAAGTTGGAATTATACTGGCGGCTATGTTGTTTATGAAGCGGATGAGTGAAGAGACAGAAGTGGAAGGCTGGAAGTATGTGGATGAGGAAGATGACACAGATCCGGATAGTGTTTCGCTAAGAGTAGTGCCAAAGGGAACTGTGGTATATGAAATCAGCGGTCCATTATTCTTTGGTGTGGCAGATAAGATACTGGAGATTTCCCTTGCGGAGAAAGATAAGTGCCTTGTGCTTCGTATGAGAAGTGTAAATGCAATCGATGCAACGGCGATGCATTCTCTGGAACAATTATATACGCAGTGTAAAAGAAAAAATATTGCTTTAATATTATCCCATATCAATCAACAGCCTATGCGGGTTATGGAGAAGAAGGGATTTATAGAACTGGTAGGAAAAGAAAATTTCTTTGTGCATATTGATGATGCTTTGGAACGAGCAAGGGAAGTGTGCGAAGATATAGTATAAAAGGAGGAAAATATAATGTATCAGGCAGCAGAAACAAGGTATGACGACATGATTTATAACCGCAGCGGATGCAGCGGCTTGAAACTTCCGGCAGTGTCATTGGGGTTATGGCATAATTTCGGAAGCAGAGATAACTATGACAACATGCGGGCAATGTGTAGGACAGCCTTTGATTTGGGTATCACACATTTTGACCTTGCCAATAACTATGGACCGGTATACGGGAGTGCAGAAGAGAATTTTGGAAGAATCTTGCGGGATGATTTTATGCCCTACCGGGATGAACTGATTATCAGTACCAAGGCTGGTTATGATATGTGGAAAGGGCCTTACGGTGACGGCGGAAGCCGGAAATATCTCACAGCTAGTCTGGACCAGAGTCTGAAACGCATGGGACTTGAATATGTGGACATTTTTTATCATCATCGTATGGATTTGGAAACACCAATAGAAGAATCCATGATGGCGCTGGATAAGGCGGTTAAAAGCGGAAAAGCATTGTATGCAGGAATTTCCAATTATGATTTGGAAGGGACGAAACAGGCGGCGGCTATTTTGAAGGATTTAAAGTGTCCATTTATTATCAATCAGCGCAGTTATAATATATTTGACCGCCAGATAGAAGAGGATGGGGTAAAGGGATATGCTGGGAAAAATGGCATTGGCATTATTTGCTTTTCTCCATTGGCACAGGGAATGCTGACAGATAAATATCTTCACGGAATACCAACAGACAGCCGTGCAAAGCGGGATGGCAGATTTTTGAAAGAGTCTGACCTGACAGAAGAGCGTCTGTCTCAAATACAAAAACTAAGTGAGATAGCTGGCGAACGCGGCCAGACACTGGCACAAATGGCATTGTCCTGGATACTGAAGGATTCCGATATTACCAGTGTATTGATTGGGGCATCCCGGCCGGAACAGATTGCTGAAAATGTAAAAATTATTAAAAATACGGAATTTACAGAAGTAGAATTAAAAACCATTGATGAAATCAGCAGATAAGGAGGCAGCATGGCAAAACATATTCTGGTAGTGGACGACGAAAAAGAAGTGGCGGATTTACTGGAATTATATTTAGTCAATGAAGGGTTTGAGGTCCATAAGTTCTATAATGGAACAGAGGCGTTGGACTGTGTAAAACAGCAGAAGCTGGATATGGCCCTCTTGGATGTGATGCTGCCGGATGTGGATGGATTTAAAATCTGCCGTGATATTCGCAAGAATTATTTTTTTCCGATTATCATGCTTACGGCAAAGGTAGAAGATATCGATAAAATCAATGGACTGATGCTGGGAGCGGATGATTATATTACAAAACCTTTTAATCCACTTGAGGTAGTGGCAAGGGTAAAAACACAACTGCGCCGCTATCACAGCTATAATCAGCCGGATGATAAGGCGGGGCAGGAAGATGAAATAGATATCCGGGGACTTAGAATCAGTAAAAGTACTCATCAGTGCACACTTTATGAAAAGGAACTGGAGCTGACCCCCAGGGAATTTTCCATCCTCTGGTATTTGTGCCAGCATCAGGGACAGGTGGTGCCTTCAGAGGAGCTGTTTGAGGCAGTATGGAAAGAAAAGTATCTGGATAATAACAATACCGTTATGGCTCATGTTGGACGTCTCCGGGAAAAGATGCAGGATTCCTATAAAAACCACAAGTTTATAAAAACAGTCTGGGGGGTAGGCTATACCATTGAAAAATAAAGTGAATATCAAAAGTGTCATACTGAATCGCTTTTTTGAGAAAATGTTTCGTGCAGGAACGATTTATATGATAGCTTTGCTTTTGGGACTGTTTTTAGCAAAGTCCATATTGGGAAGCAGAGTCTGGCAGACGCATGATCAGTTTTACTGGCAGATTCACTGGATTCAGGAGAATCAGGGAATTTTTGTTGCATTTTTGTTCATTTTGGGAATTTTTATCTTAGGGGTTTCTTATTGGATTCGTCTGTTAAATTATTTTCAGGAAGTAATGGAAGCGATGGAACAGCTGGAGGGGGAAGAGAACCAGATTCATCTGCGGCGGGAGCTGGCAGAGGTGGGGCAGTATATGAATCAGATACAGAAAAAAATATACCGCAATGAACGGCTGGCAAGAGAAGCGGAACAGCGGAAGAATGATTTGGTGGTCTATTTGGCTCATGACTTGAAAACACCGTTGACTTCCGTTATTGGATATCTCACCCTGCTGAAAGAAGAACGGCAGATTTCACCAGAACTGCAGGAAAAGTATCTCTCCATTTCATTGGATAAAGCAGAGCATTTAGAAGAGCTGATAAATGAATTTTTTGAAATTACCCGGTTTAATCTTACCCATCTTGAACTGGAGAAAAGCAGCATTTCTTTAAAAATGATGATAGAACAAATTGTCTACGAGTTCCATCCCATGTTGTCAAAAAAACACCTGGAATGTGTGGTTCTGATAGAGCCGGCAGATATTAAGCTGCGCTGTGATACGGATAAGATGCAGCGGGTATTTGATAATCTTTTGAGAAATGCAGTATTTTACAGTCAGGAAGACAGTCAAATTCTCATAAAGGCAACAGGCCAAAAAGGAACCATCCGGATAGAAGTAGAAAATACCGGAACTATAATCCCAAAAGAAAAGCTGGAACGCATATTTGAGCAGTTCTTCCGGCTGGATAGTGCAAGAGGAAGCAGAGAGGGCGGTGCCGGGCTGGGACTTGCCATAGCAAAGGAAATAGTGGAACTGCATCAAGGTAGAATCAGGGCAGAAAGTAATGAGGAAAAGACCAGCTTTATCATAGAATTACCGGAATAAAGAAAACTTTATAAATAATTAATAATTTCAGGTGGAAAAACTGAAGAATAAAGATACTTCTTTTTTTATAATAGGTTCATAGGAAGATGAGCATATGATTGGAAAGGAAGTATTTTTATGTCACAGAGAGTTTATGGATACAGTAGCCCCGTGAGAAAAAGAAGAAGGAGGCGGAAAATCCGCCGGATAAAACATATGGCAGTATGTGTTTTGGCAGTTCTGTTTATATGTATAGGGATCAGGGTGGCAGGAAAAAATATTGGAATTTTGGAGAGAGATACGGCGCCGGATGCTCTGGAGGTTCAGGCAGAGAAATTTGTGAATACCTATCAAAGCAGCAATAAAAAAGAAGCGTATCCGGAGTATCTGGTGGAATTGCTGGAAAAGAACCCGGAGACCTATGATTTTGTAGAAGGATATCCCGACAGAAGCAAATATCAGGGAATGGATATTGATATAAAGGGAGATGTTACCCCTGGAAAAGTACCTTTATTTTTACAGTGGGACATGCGTTGGGGATATGATAATTATGGACAGGAAATGATTGCAATTGCGGGATGCGGACCTGCCTGCATGTCAATGGCCTATGTATACCTGACAGGAGATACCACCATGAATCCCAGAGAAATGGCAGAATTTGCCAATGATGGAGGATACTATACAGAAGCAGGGACAAGCTGGGACTTTTTTACAGACGGTGCAGCTCAGCTTGGACTTCAGGGGGCGGAAATTGGTTTAGACGAAGTAAAAATGAAGCAGGTTCTGGATAACGGAAAGGTAATTATTTGCAGTATGCGCCCCGGAGATTTTACCACCACCGGACATTTTATCTTAATCTGTGGATATGATAATGAAGGATTTTTAGTGAATGATCCCAACAGCAAAGAAAATAGTGAAAAGAAATGGAGTTTTGAAACTCTGAACTATCAGATAAAATGTTTGTGGTCTATTGGAGAATAGCTGTGTTATACTGCATAGAGACAGAATGGAAGGAGAAAAAATATGCAGTATAAAGCAGTAATCTTTGATTTTGATTATACATTAGGAGATGCTACAGAGGGAATCGTGTCCAGTGTGAACTTTGCGCTACAAAACATGGGATATGGAAAGGCGCCCAGAGAAGAGATAAGAAAAACCGTAGGACTTTCTTTGGCAGAAACCTGTGGGGTATTAACGGGAAATGGAGAAAAAGAGCAGGGTGAATTATTTTTAAAATATTTCAAGGAACAGGCAGACCGGGTAATGGTGGAACATACAGAACTGTTTCCGGATACAGTGGAAACCCTGAAATATTTGAAAAGTTCCGGGATTCCCATGGCAATTGTAACAACAAAATATCATTACCGCATAGATGATATTTTGGAAAAATGTCAGGCACAGGATTATTTTGAAATCATTGTGGGAGGAGAAGATGTAAAGGCTCCTAAGCCAGATCCGGAGGGGGTTCAGATTGTGCTGGAAAAATGGAAGATGAAAAACACAGAAGTCCTCTATGTAGGGGACAGTGTTGTAGATGCAAAAACAGCACAGCGCGCAGGTGTTTCCTTTGCAGGCGTTACCACCGGAACTACCGGCAGTGAGGCCTTAAAGGAATACGGCTGCGCAGGTGTGTTTGAAAACCTCACCCAGCTGCGGGAAACATTGTTATAGAAGCTTGCGGTTAAATGCCATAATGGAGGCGGCCAGAGATCCTGCCGTCAGCACCAGGGTAATTCCAATCGCCCAGAAGAAATCCTGTTGTACCAGAGTTTCCGAAAGGAGATTCATATTATCGGCAGCCAGTCGGATTGGGTTAAATTTTTGAAGTTTCGGCAGAATATTCAGCAGGAACATAAGAACGACACCGGCACCGGTAAATAAAAGTGTACCGTAAACAGTAGGAAACAGTACACCACCCAGAAGGGTCAAGGCAATTAATAGGACTCCAAACAGCCATAGGCAGAAAATGGCAAACAATAGTCCGGGGGTGGAGGTCTTCCAGAAAAACCATGTATATAGGAAGGAAATTCCAAAGCAAAGCAGGTAAGAAAGTGTCCATGCAAAGACAGCGAAGGTAAATTTAGACAGTAAAACCGTATGTCGGGGAAGTCCCTTGGTAAGTACATTAATTAAGGTTCCTTTAGAGATTTCATGTGCAATCATGCCGCTGAATAAAAGTACCAGAATAATTAGTCCTAACTGGGTTATATTTTTAAAAAATTGCTGCCAGGAATCCATGGCGGATGGTTCCGGCAGAGTAAGCTCCATTCCTTCCGGCAGAAATTTATCCATTAAGTCGGGCGTATACCGGGCGGTCAGAGGATTCATAGCCCCAAGCATAAAAAACAAAATTACCATTAGAAATAATTTATATGTTCTTACAAATTCTATACATTCTTTTTTGAAAAAAGCAAAAAAGGATTTCATTTTACCACCTCCATAAATAATTTTTCCAAAGAAGATTCTGCCACCTCAAATTTCAAAGGAGTAATTCCAGTGTGATAAAAGGTAGAAATCAAGTCAGAAGATGCAGTTTCCATATCAGAAGACGAAATAGTAACGTTTAGTCCATCAAAGGAAGCTTGAGAAAGATAGGGCGAAGATTCCAGAGCCTGCTGAAAATGCTGCAGCTGCTCCGGGTGGGCGAAAGAAATATTCAGATTGGAAGAACCATGGCTGGTTCTAAGTTCCTCTAAGTTTCCCGCCAGAGCAATACTGCCCTGATGTAAAATAGCAACCTGATCACATATTTTTTCCACATCAGAAAGAATGTGGGTGGAAAAGACGACAGTAGTGTGGTCTTTTACCTGAGATAAAATATCTAAAATTTCTTTTCTTCCCACGGGATCTAAAGCAGAGGTGGGTTCATCGCAGATAAGCAGGCGCGGCTGATTTAGCAGTGCCTGTGCAATACCCAGACGCTGTTTCATTCCACGGGAAAATCCCCCTATTTTCTTTTTCGAAGAAGAAAGTCCTACCACCTCCAGAAGATATTTGGTACGCTGATTTATTTCAGAAGAAGACAAGCCGGTAATTTCTCCGCAGAGTCTTAAATATTCTTTCGGTGTCATATAGCTGTAATATTCCGGCACATCCGGCAAGTAGCCAATCATGCGGTTCGTAGGAGTCTGCCCGTAGGAAACTTTCTCCCCAAATACTTCAATCGTTCCATTATCCGGCTTTAACAGTCCAAGTATCATTTTCATGGTGGTTGTTTTTCCGGCACCGTTTTGCCCCAGAAAACCAAACACTGAATGCTCCGGTACCGTGAAGGAAAGCTGATTCAACACCGAGACAGAACCAAAGCTCTTGGAAAGCTGCTGAATTTTTAATGCATTCATTCTTCTTCACCTCTTCCAAACAGGAAATAAACAGTAGGTCCGATAAACTGAACCAATAATACAACAATCACCCAGAATACCTTGTTTCCAAAACGGTAATTGGGGTGGCGCAGAACATGAACAAGAGCTGTAATAGCCAATATAAGCTGTGCGAGAATTAAGGGGAGCAATATAGGTAAATATTCTATAAGTGTTTTCATAAGTTATTCCCTCCTGAAATCTGTGATAAATGTTTTAACAGTAATTGATAATCCGGTTCAGAGTGCAGAATGGAAAAGGCCGGATTTTCAGTAATACCCTGAACCACACTTTGCTTGATAATCTGCTGATTTCTTGGAGCATATCTTCCCAAAGCAAACTCTTCAAGCCAAGCTTCGATTTGGTCAAAGTAATTATCTTTATGAAGCGTAAATTCTTCAATTGTCTGTGCAAGAGCTACGTACTTTTTCAACATATCCAGTGCAGGCTTTTTTTCCTTATATGAGCAGAAGATCTGGGCAGCCGTAAGATAGAGCACCAGACTGGTATTAGGGTGTAGCTGGTCAATGTGGTATAAGTCTATTATAACCAAAGATCGATGCAAAATTTCCTTCATCATATCGGGCTTATCTGCATTTATAAGCATAAGCTCTGTTCCACTGGAGAGCAGAGACAGCAGGTACTGGTAAGAATTGACCTGAAGGCATTCTACTGCTTTGTCAGAATTTCCCAGCATCTGCCATGCCTGTGCAGTCAATCCGGGCTGGGGATCTAAAAGACGTAAGGACTCACCTAACAGTTCCAATATTTTCTTGGGCTGTTTTAGCATAAGGTATGCAATGGCCTCCACGTTTAAAGCTTCTTTGGAAAGCACAGGGTCGCCGCTTTCCATTTCTATGCGCTGGGCAAGAGCCACGGCTCTTAAAAGCACCTGTTCTCCGCGCTCAGGCTCTGGTGCCAGCATGAAATGATTTAGATAAAGAACAATCATCTGCTGCAGCAGCGGAAAGCACGAAAAGTATTTGTGTACGGTTTCTTCGCAGTCTTGATAGACAGTATCAAAAGGTTCCAGATAAAAGCGAGAACAATATTCCTGATAGAGTTTTTGAATGTCATATTTTTCCATCTGGGGTTCATATCCTAAAAGTTCATCCACAGTGATATTAAAGTAAGAAGCTAATTGCGGTAGAAAGGTAATATCCGGATAGCTTTGTCCAGTTTCCCACTTGGAAACAGAAGCCTTGGAAACACCAAAATAAGAAGCTATTTCCTCTTGGGTTACTCCTTTTTCACGTCGTTTGGTGACAATGGTACGGGAAATATTTAATTCTTTCATATATAGTACCACCTCCTTCTAAAATAAATTATATCGTAAAATCAGAAAGATACAATGGATTTTTAGTTGATTTTGGTTGAAAAAGTCAACCAATGAGAAATAAAGAAACCAAGTTTACTTGAAATGTCATGTGAATCACGAAGCGTCTGTGTTATAAAAA
>CAZUKR010000039.1:0-21686 GCA_964620885.1 uncultured Eubacterium sp. | reverse complement strand
CAATTTTTCCTTCGTGAATTACAATGGTCACCGATCCATATTGAATCTTCTCAATCTGCTCTTTAATCTGAGTCAAGACAGATTCCTCAACGGTGTTATTTGCATTCGTAACATGGTTCATCGAAACACCTTCTTTCTATTAAAAAGCAAAAAGAGGCCTTAAATCTGTTATGATTTAAAACCTCCAGTGTGTCTGGTCAGTTACTCCCTATTCATTTTAATCGTACTTTTTCACTTTTTTCAATCTGAATGATTTTACCATTCTGGATAACAATATTTACTGAACCAAACTGAACAGACTCAATAAATTCAACAATTGTATGAATATCTTTTTCTGATATTTTTCTCCCTTTTTCATATTCCATATCTACCCCGCCACTCATTCCTATTATTCCTACTCGTTTTATAGGATAATAGCACTTAAGAACACATCTGTCAATAGTTTTTTGGAGTTTTACCATTCCTGATTTTCTTCTAAGGTACGAATTGTCAGAATAATCGGTCTCTGTTCAATTGGCAAACGACACATTGTTTCTGCTGCATCATCATCTGCTAAATCTGAGAAGGTGCGAACTGCAATAAATTCTGTCTGCTTCTTTGCCGCAACCTGGGCTACTGCTGCTGATTCCATGTCAAAGGCAATGGGGGCAAACTCTTCTATCATTCTTTTTTTATCTGTACTACTATGTAAAAAGAAATCTCCTGTTGCGATTTTTCCTGTAAAAGTCGTAATTCCAAGTTCCTTTGCTTTCACTTCCAGCTGGGCTATGAATTCCTTGGGACTTTCTGCAGTTTCAGTTCTGTTCTTTTCTAAAAATGGAAGAAAATCAACCTGAACGTATTCTGTACCAATGGCAACATCACCTTTCCCTGCTCCTTGTATCAGTCCACCTGCATACCCGATATTTATAAGTAAATCCGGCTGATATTGGGAAATAATGTCTGCTGTCTGATAGGCGGCATTTACTTTTCCCACTCCCATAACCTGAGTTATGATTTGTAATTTCTTTTGTTGGTTTGCATAGATATTATCCTTTAATTTCTTCCAGCCCTCTCGTCCCTTTAAATATGTTTCTACATAAGAAATCTCTATTTCCATTGCACCTAGAATTGCAACCTTCTTTACTGTTTTATTCATCTCCGCTAAAATGCTCCTGAATACCATCCTCAATTCTAAAAAGACTATGCTGAACCGTAATGTTTGGAGATGCATTGTACAACTGCTGATAAGTCACTCCATTTCTCCTGAGAATCTGATATACTTTCTGCTGCACATCCCAATGCCATTCCGGCGTAGGCGTTCTATGTCCTTCCAATGCAGACCCTACATTTGGCACCCAGATACTTGGAATCGTGACAACACCTTTTTCAGCAAGAAATTCTATTCCTTCTAGCAACACTTCCTTCGGCTGGAGCCCTGCAACAAATATGGACCTTACATTTCCTCTTCCAAATACTTCTACTGCATATTCAATTGCCTTAATCCAGTGTTTGAAGCCACCACATTCAGAGGTCTTACCAGGACATACAATATCAAAATAATCTTCTCCCCAGACCTCCGTATTAAATGCCACACTGCTGAAACCTGCTTCCTTATACTTTTCAATCACAGATAAATCAGCCGGTGCTCCAATACATGCTGTTCCATTAAATTCATCCCGTCCCAGGGTTTCTCTTATTGCCTCCGCGGCATCCACATAATATTCCAGTTCTCTTCTTTCCGGTACGAATCCCCCTGTAATGGTAAGGTGGTCATAACCTTCATCATAAGCAGCCTTTACTGTATCTGCAATCTGTCTGGGATTTTTAAACCCAATTCCTTCCTTTTCTCCAAATCTTGCTTTGGTGGCATTGATATTGCAGAACAGACAATCCTTTCCCTTATCCCGCAGTGCACATTCATTACTATATGCAATAAGGATAAGATTGTCATTGTATTCCCTGCTTCCTGCTGTGGCTATGGTTTTCATGGGAACTTCATCAGAAGTATTCTCATTGTAAAATTGAGGTGATTTTGGAAATTTAATTCCTGATATAACTTTTCCTTCTTTTTTTAAGTAAAATTTACCCTCTTCCTTTTCCACTGAAAAAGGGGAGTGGTGATTTCTATTAAATGCAAAACCGATTCCGTGGTCCAGCCTTCCTTCCCGAGGTACTTGAAATATCCCTGTATCATCTACTGAAAAATCCATGCACAAGTGTGATAATGCACTATTCTTATCTTTCTTCAATTCCTCTTTAAAAATCTCCGGGTCAAACCGAATCCCTTCTGCCGCCATATAAACACTTAATTTTACCTCTTCTAACCATTCCTCTTTTTTTACCTGATTGTTATCACTCATCACATTTCCTCCATTTCTGCAATTGCCTGTTCATAATACTGGGTATCAATAAAATCTCTAACATTTACTTTATTCTCAATCAGTTTTTTCTCATACAGGAAATCACTGACTGTCTGTAGTTTTTCAATATCTGCTTCTGCCATGTCTCCTTTTCCGAATTCAAAGGTTCCATTTTCCCCATTTAATTCGGAATACACTCTCTTCACCTGATCAACGGTATACGTTCCATCAATAGTCATAATTTCGTATGCTTCCTCAGGATTTTCGACTGCATATTGCCAGGCTCTGATGTATGCCTTGATAATGGCAACTGCTGCATCCGGATGGGTCTCTACAAATTCACTCTTTCCTACAAGCCATAGCTGGCTTGACAGTTCCGGTGTATCTTCTGTTGTGAAAATAACCTTTGCTTCTCCAGAATCCTCTAGTAACACGGCATTTAAAGGCGAGGTTCCCCATACATCTGCTTCACCGCTCTGGAATAGTGAGGATGCATCCGCTACTGCATTCAAAACCTCTATCCTACCTTCCTCCAGTTCATATTTCTCTAATATCTGACTAAATAGCAGATGATATATGGTTCCTTTCATTACAATAACCGTTTTTCCTTCAAAGTCTTTTACACTGTTTATTGAGTCATCCTCCTTATGGGCAATATAGGCCATGGTATTGTCAGAATCCGTAAGGGCAATGGCCTTTACTCCAATGTTATTGGAGCTTGCTGAAATGGGTGGCGTTGCCCCTAAGTTAATTGCAAAATCAAGATTTCCGGTTGCCAGTGCTTCATTTATCTCCGAACCTGCCCCTGCAAATCCATAGTATTCCGGCCGAAACCCTACCTTCGCAAGTTCTTCTTCAAAAAATCCCTTTTCTTGAGCGATACCTGCAAGAGCATATAATTTTTCCCCTGCGATTGGCTGCCCAATTCTTACAACTTTATCCGCCTTTGCCACAGCCTTACTCCCACAGCCGCTTAAACTAAGGACCAGAAACAAGATTATCAATGATGCCAATGAGGATTTAAGTAATCCCTTCATAATAATTCCTTTATATCAAAGGTCTGTATCTGGGAATTACTGCTAAGGTTCAATATTTTGACCTTCCTCGTATTGATACGATAAATATTTGAAGTTTCCCGGCTAATTTGAGCCTGGGGTTTTCTCTTTTTTATAATATCCGTACCTTGCTCAAAGGCTTTCTCCTTCAGCAATTCTGCCTTACCGTAGATTGTAATATTCTTTAGTTTTGGCAGTATCTGCCCTTCGTGCTGAAATAATAAAACTACATTTTCGTTTGATGCAATCTGCCCTACCTTATCACTCCCTTTCCCTGTTGAAAAATAAATATTCAAATCTTCAACTCCATAACCACCAATAAAACGGAGCTGTGGATTTCCTCCCTCATCTGCTGTTCCCAGAACTAAGCTTTTGCTTTCCTCCAGATACGTTTGAATCTCATTCTTTTCCTGTGCCATTTGTTTTTCCTCTCTTTCTAAATACTATAATCAGGAGCTTCTTCTACATCCTCAAAGAAGTGATTATAAATTTTCTTTTTATAATATGTAAAATCTGCACTGCCGCGGCTTTTTGCTGCAGCCGAATCAACATTTATAATGGTCTTTATTTCCCCTGGTCTTGCCGACATCACTACAATTCTTTTTCCAAGATAGATTGCTTCGTCAATATCATGTGTTACCATAATCATGGTTGTCTTTTCTTCCTTCCAGATACGCAGAATTTCTTTCTGCATCTGGATTCTGGTAAGAGCATCCAGTGCACCAAAGGGTTCATCCAGTAATAGAATACTGGGGTTGGAAGCAAGCCCTCTTGCAATGGCGGCACGCTGTGACATTCCACCCGATAGCTGTGATGGATATGCGTTCTCAAATCCCGCCAACTTTACCAGTTGAATATGCTTCTTCACCAGTTCCTTCTTCTCTTCCTTTTCTATATGATCAAGTCCAAATCCTATATTATCTTTAATTTTAAGCCAGGGAAGTAAGCGGTGTTCCTGAAATACCATTCCACAATCTGTTCCCGGCTCAACTACCTTCTTCCCATTTCGTATTACTTCTCCATCCTCGTATCTTTCCAATCCTGCAATTATTTTTAGCAGTGTGCTTTTTCCGCAGCCGCTGTGTCCTACAATTGTAATAAACTCCCCCTCCTGAATCTCAAGATTGATATCCTTTAAAATGGAAATCTGCTCTTTATCTACCTGAAAGGTTTTATTTAGATGTTCGATTTTTAATATTATGTCTGCCATTTGTTATACCTCCTGCTTTTTCCTTTCCCAAGGTGTCAGCAATCCAAAAAGAATCGTGATGACTTTATCCATTAAAATTCCAACTACACCAATCACAATCATGCAGACGATAACCACATCTGACCGCATCAGACTTCTTGCATCACTCAAACGGTATCCAATTCCGGAGGAAGCTGCAATTAACTCTGCTGCAACAACTGCCATCCAGGAAACACCTAAGCCTAATTTCAGCCCAACAAATATCTGGGGTAACGCATGGGGAAGATAGACCTTTGTAAATGTTTTCCATCGACTTAACTTATAAAGCCTTGCCACTTCTATATACCCTTTTTGTGTACTGGAAATTCCTCCTAATGTATTTATCATAATGGAGAAAAAGGCCGCTAATACAATAATGACCGTTTTGGAAAACTCTCCAATTCCACACCAGAGAATGATAAGAGGAATCCATGCAATAATAGGAATCTGACGAATACTGGTGGCGGTTAAGTGAAAAATATGCCATATTACTTTTGACATCCCCATTAAAGTTCCTAACACAACACCTAATATCACCGCCACCAGATACCCTCTTACAACTCTTCCCATGCTAATTATCAAATCTTCCTGTAATTGTCCCTTTATGAGTAATTCCTGAAACGTAGAACCCACCTTACTGAGTTTTGGAAGTATACTTCCGGAAACACCTCCATATTCTGTTGCAAAATACCATGTTATCAGTACCAAAATGGGTATTAAAAAGCTTAGTCCTATTTCTGTGATTTTTTTCATTTTTCTTCGCTTTCTCCCAATTTAGGGTAAAAAAAGAACACATTCATGCATGTGTCTTTAAAGCTGTCTCTAATTTTTAATTATAGAAGACATTAACCTACACCTGAATTTTCATAAACTGTATCTATTCTGTTTCTATTATATTTTTTACAACAACACATTCTACAACAACACATTTTTCTACTACTCATTTTTTTCCTCCTGATTCTGTTGAAATATAATCAATGTATAATAACCAAAGTGCCTTCGACACTTGGGGCTTCCCTGTCCCTTCTTTCTTGCGGGAGAAGGACCTTTGCTGCGCCGCGCGCTGTCGCCTCTGCGACTTCTTCCTCTGGCGCGCGTGTGCATCCTAAGCGGAGCGTTTTATTTTATAGAAATTGTATACTTTCATACTTTAACATAAGAATTTCTTTTCTATAAAATAAACAAACTGGAGGTCCTAAATCTATTCTGATTTAAAACCTCCAGTTTGTCTGGTTGGTTATTTCCTATTTACTTAATAGGAATACTATGTTTTTCGTTATGTTCTATAGTAACTGACCTTTTTTCTTTTGTCAATACCTATTTTATATTTTTATAATATTTTCTCCATATCACTTTACTCTTTCTCAGCCAGCCAATAAGATGCATTTTCACGCTCCAATATTCGTTCTCCTATCATATCCCGGCGAATGGTGCAGAAGTCATCATTAAAATCAGCAATCAAAATATTGACTTCCCGTTCTGTATATATTTTCCCACTTTCAAAATTTTTGGCTATTTCCTCTAAAACGATACGTTCCTTTTTCCGCTGACTTGGAATGGATTTTAACTTTCCATACTCAAAAAAAGCATCAATTACTTTCTTCCGATATGCTTCTTCTCTTTCTTTTTGCAGCTGTGCTTCCGTGGACTCTTCTTTTATAATGTCCATCATATTTGTCATAAACACCTCTTTTTTTAAAGAATACATCATATAATACTGCTCTTTACGAGATTCCACTGCTCCTGCATCTTCTAATTTCTTTAAATGAAAAGAAATGGTTGGCGCAGTCAGGTTCAGCCGCTCTGCCAGACGTTCCACATACATATCTTCCTGTATCAGTGACTTTAATATCTGAAGTCTTGACTTATCCGCCAGACATTTAAACAATTTGATTGCTTCTGTTTCTGTCATTTTTTCCTCCTAAAGTGTTTGAAACTGTTCCACAATCTTTTCCATTGTGGCAAGCTTTGTTTCTTCTATCACCGTTTTCTTAATGTCTCCGTGTTCCTTTGCTGTCACAAGGCTCTTTTTCCAGTTTGCAGACACCCCTTCTGTTTTAGACAAAAATACATCTTTCCATTCTGTTTCTTTTCGTGCTGTCTTATACAAGATATGGCAGATATCATAAATATTTAACTTTACCTTGCAAAGGTTGGCTTCGTCCTTACGTTCATCCTGAATCAAATGCTGTTCCTCTTCCATACATTGATTCTTTTCCTGTTGCAAGTATTCCATAAATATATCTTTTGTTTCCATTTGTCTTCTCCTTTTTTATTATTTTAGATTCATATTTTTAGATTTGTTTTTATATCCATCTAATTGCATTATATCTTTCTTTTTACTTTTGTCAATACTAATTTTATAATTGTCTAATTAAACAGGCTACGTAATACCTACGGATTGCTTCGCACTCCTAAAGCATGATCTTTTAACCCTGGTATCCCATAATATAAAAAGAATAGTCCAATTTTATTTACCAGACTATTCTTTCATTTCTATAAAATTATTTCCAAACTACACAAACAAATTGACATTCGATTCTTCTGCATCTGACAGATAACTTGCAACACCTGCATATTCTACTCCATCCAACAGCTCTTCTCTGGTAATTCCCATAATATCCATAGACATGGTACAAGCTACCAGCTTGATTCCATGATTCAGTGCATGCTGCATCAACTCTTCCAGTGAATTCACATTTTTATCTTTCATTACTTTTTTCATCATGGCGGTTCCCATTCCACCCATATTCATTTTGGATAGTTTTAATTTTTTGCTTCCTCTTGGCATCATGCGCCCAAACATTTTTTCGATAAGGGTTTTCTTTACCTTTACAGGCTCCGTCTTTCTTAAGGCATTTAATCCCCAGAAGGTAAAGAACATAGTAACCGGTCTGCCCATGGCTGCCGCACCATTGGCTATAATAAAGGAAGCCAGTACCTTATCCAAATCACCACTGAATACAATAATTGTTTTTCCCTGGGGAAGCTCCACTTCTTTTATTCCCGCTTCTTCTGCTTTCTTTGGTATAGAAGTTCCTTTTTGAATATATACAATATTTTCTGTATCTCTGCGTTCTGTCTTCACCAGTGTATTCCCGGTACGTCTGCACCATCCTTCGATATCTCTGGCAAAGCCCATATCTGTTGCAGAAACTTTCAATTCTTCCCCTTCTGCCATTTCCTCTACGGCTTCATGTACCTTCATAATAGGACCGGGACATTGAAGTCCGCTGCAATCCAAAATCTTCAATTCTCTTTCCTCCGTCCTTTCTTTCAAATCTGCTGCGATAAGATCCTGTTCCTGTGTGTTCTTCTGTGTTTCCAGATGATGCATGGACTTATAAAATGTGATTCCTCCTGACAGAACCTTTACATTCTGAAATCCTGCTCCTATTAAGATTCTGGCAGCATTATAGGCCCTCACACCAATGGCACAGTATACAATTACCAGTTTGCTCTTATCCAGCTCTTCCATACGATTGTGCAACTGTCCCAAAGGAATATGATAGGAACCTGCAACTGCCGATACCATCCGTTCCACATCTTCTGTCACATCCAACACCGTATAATCTGTTCTTTCAGATGTAAGCAGACCGTCTACTTCATCCCATTCCATAAAGGATACCATTCCATCCAATATATTTTCTGCTACAAATCCCGCCATATTTACCGGGTCCTTTGCAGAAGAAAATGGTGGTGCATATGCCAGTTCTAACTCTGTCAGGTCATAAATGGTTCCCCGCATTTTCATGGTAACTGCTATGGTATCAATACGCTTATCCACACCCTTCTGTCCTACAATCTGAGCACCATAGATGGTTCCTTCCTTGTCAAAAATTATTTTCAGCACCATGGGAGCCGCACCCGGATAATATCCTGCATGGGACTTCTGTACGATTAAAGCCGTTTCATAATCTGTTCCTTTTTTCTTTCCTTCTGCCTTTAAGGTTTTTTCATTTATTCCCACTGCTGCTACATGGAGATCAAATACCTTTGCCACGGAGGTTCCAAGACTTCCCTCATATTTCTTATGATCTCCGGCAATATTATCTGCACAGATTCTTCCCTGTTTGTTGGCTGGTCCTGCCAGTGGAATCATGGTCTTTCTTCCTGTTACAAACTGTTCTGTTTCGATAACATCTCCTACTGCATAGATATCCGGATGGGAGGTACGCAGCTCCTTATCTACTACAATTCCCCCACGCTGGTTTAATTGAAGCCCTGCCTCCTTTGCCAGGGTAGAATTTGGCTTTACTCCAATAGCCAGAATTACCATATCCACCTGTAGCTTTTTACCGCTGGCAAGATGTATTGTACTTCCTTTTTCCTCTTTCTGAAATTCCTTAACTCCATCTCCCAGAATCAATTCCACCTGATTCATCCGCATATTTTCATGAAGGAGCTGTGCCATTTCAAAATCTACCGGAGCCATAACCTGGTCCTGCATCTCAATTAAGGTTACTTCTATTCCTGCTGCATGGAGATTTTCTGCCATTTCAAGTCCGATAAATCCACCGCCGATTACTGCCGCTCTGCGGGGCTTTCTATCTGTAATGAAGGATTTTATTCTATCTGTATCTGGCACAGTCCACAGGGTAAAAATATTTTCCCCGTCAATCCCCGAAATCGGAGGTTTTACAGGAGAGGAACCTGTTGCAATCACCAGCTTATCATAGCTTTCCTCATAAGCTTCCCCCAAGTCATGGTTAATTACTTTTACCTTTTTCTCTTCCGGAAGAATGGCAGTCACTTCACTTTTTGTTCTTACCTCAATGTTAAATTTCTGCTTCATAGCTTCCGGCGTCTGCAATAATAATGCCTCTCTCTCTTTTATTACATCACCTATATAGTAAGGGAGACCGCAGTTTGCATAGGAAATATATGCTCCCCGTTCCAACACTACGATTTCCATCTCTGAATCTCTTCTTCGCAACCTTGCCGCTGTCGTAGCACCACCTGCCACACCACCGATAATTATCGTCTTCATTTTTATTTACCTCCTGCTCATATTTTGAATTATCTATAGTTTATATCTTTATGTATGAATCTTCTGTGACAAAGTTACAGAAAAAGGCAGCAGCCCCAACAAATACTGTGGAACTGCTGCCATAATTATTCACTTTTTACCGCTCTATCTTTATTTCATAGAAGCGTTCAAACACTTCTTCCGGAGCAAGTTTATTATTCCATTCTCTTTCTTTTAATGTGTCCTGAAATGTCTCTCTATCACATCTTCCATACCATGGTTCAATACATACAAAAGGTGCATTCTGCTTTTCTGGAGACCATACTCCTACCACTGGTGTGCTGAATGAAACTGTGATGTACGGCTGATTCTCCGGATCCACCAGTGCCATCTTGCGCACCTGATAGTCCTCTATAATATAAGCACCTTCATCAAAGAATCCTTCTGTCAGTAAACGACGCCCCTTTGAAAGATTCAACTGGTTCTTAAAATTAAACATCAGTCCGGTATCCATATCAGCCTTGGAATATAACACATCATCCATTGTGTCCATCCAAATGCTGTAATCGCTCTGTTTTTCCCCTTCATTTAGCGGACACATAAATGCCGGATGAGCTCCAATGGAAAAATACATTTCTTTCTCTTTTTCCTGATTAATAACTTTCCATATAACCTTTACTGTATCTTTTTCAAGACGATAACCTATCTCCAGACGGAAATCAAAGGGATATTTCTCCTTTGTTGCTGTGGTTGCTTCTAATTCAAACCAGATTTCATCCTTATTCTCAGAAATACATTCAAATTCCATATCTCTGGCAAATCCATGCTGTGTCATGTCATATTCTTTATTATCATATTTGTACTTTCCATCTTTTGTTCTTCCTACAAATGGAAATAACACCGGGGAATGTCTGCCCCAATACTTCTTGTCCCCATTCCATAAATATTCCTGTCCGCTTTTATTGTCTTTTAAGGAAACCATTTCTGCTCCCATAGTTTCAAGCCGAACTGTCAGTTTATCATTGTTCAATTCATACTGCATTCTTATACCTCGCTCCCTTAGTTTTTTTCTTTTTTATTTTAACTCATTTCGAGCAAAAATTAAATCATTTTTTCGAATTCCCCCATCGGAATCGGTCTCGAAAATAAATATCCCTGTGCCATATCACAGCCAATCTGTTTTAAAAACGCTGCCTGCTTTGATGTTTCTACCCCTTCGCACAAGGTTCCTATCTTCATTTTTTTTGCCATCTCTACAACTTGCTCCACAATGATACTGCTTCTTCTGGACTCTTCTGTTTCATCCAAAAATCCCTTATCAATTTTTAAAATATCTACGGGAAGGTCTTTTAAGAGATTCAAAGAAGAATAGCCGCTTCCAAAATCATCAATTGATACCTGATATCCTTCCTTTTTACATTCCTTGATAAAATCTCTCGTTATGCTCCGGGCTCCTCCAAGAATGGTTTCTGTCAATTCCAGCTCAAAATATTGTTTTGGTATTTGATATTTTTCAATAAGCCGATTCAGTTTTATAAAGAAATCATAGGTCCGCATATGTACACGGGATACATTGACCGATACACAAATTGGTTTGCGGCCTTCCTCCATCCATTTTGCCATTCGTTTCATGACCTGCTCATATACATAGAAATCAACCTTTACTATAAATCCATTTCTCTCAAATAAAGGAATAAACATATCCGGCCGAATAATTTTTCCTCCTTCTTCCACCCATCTCACAAGGGCTTCTGCACCAATAATTTTTTCTGTCTGAAGATCATACTTGGGCTGGAGATATACATGAAATTGTCTATTTTCCAATGCTGCTTCCATTTTATTCTCAATGACCATATCTCTTGCAATATTTTCCTTCATTTTCTCATCATAATATGCAACATTTACATTGGCACTTTCTTTTATGGTCTTTCTTGCCATGGATGTCTGATCCACATATTGATTAATTTCTACTCTTTTTTCTCCTGCCTGTATGATACGTATTCCAAATTTCAAAACAATTTTGTAATACTGGCGTTCTCCGCTATTATCAAAATATATTTCTTTTCTAAGTGGATTCAGCATTTCCTCCCGGAAATTCTTTTTCTCTATCATAATCAAAAAGACATCTGCGGTACTGCGGGCATAACACGCCACGCCTCCAAACACCTCCTGTATCCTTCTTCCCAGAGACCAGAGTATCTTATCCCCGGCTTGTACTCCAAAATCATTGTTAATAAACTTAAATTTATTAATATCCACGGACATCAGCACATATGTCTTGTCCTCATTTTTATCCAATATTTCCTGCGCCTCTTTAAAGAACTTCACCCCATTCCACAATCCGGTTATGGTATCTGTAAGAGCCAGATAACGGTAATGTTTCTCTCGTTTTGAAATAAATGCTGCCGCTATCAGCAATACGGAAAACAATAAAATCATGATAATGGGAATAGAATTGATAAGGGTTTCTTTCATGGTGGGGCTATAAAATATATTAATGGTATTTTCTGTAATACAATCTTGAAATTTTTCTTCCGGTATTTGATATATTGTTTTATCCAGAACACCTTTCAACACCTGTGCCTGTCCATCATTATCTCCAATTCCAATACACATTGGTACACTTTTTGACATATTGGAGATGGTTCTCAGTTTGTCATAACTGTTCAGATTATAGGTAGTCTGCAAAAAAACGGTATTGACTGCTGTTAAATCCACTTCGCCTGAATTCACCGCCTCCAGACATGACTGTACATCATCATAAAATACAATTTTCCATGTGGGTTCCTCTTTGCTAAAATATCTTTGGATTCCCAAATATTTTTGTGGAATTGCAATTACTGCGTCTTCCGGTATTTCCCTACTCCTATTTCCTATCACGGTATACTCTGCGGTAAAATAACTTTCGCTGTAAATCATGTTATACTGCTCACCCAGTATACTATCTCCATAATCTCCACCAATCATATCCGCTTCACCATTCTTTATCATTTCCCAGGCTTTAGAATAGTCCTCCAGAGGAATATATTCAAACTTCAATCCGCTTTCCTCTGAAATAAGGGCGAGAGCATCTGCATAAGCCCCCATATATTCTCCCGTTTTCTTATCTTGATATTCAACTGGATCGCTATTAGCATCATACAATACTTTTATGCTTTTTTTACTCGCAACAAACTCATACTCTTCTCTTGTTATTCCTGTCAGCTTCTGATAAGGACGTCCATAAAAAATGTCATGCAGAGAAGGTACATAAAAAGGTCTTTCCCTTTTCAGTTCCATATCCGCTTTATTTAATTCTTCAAGTAATGCAGGATTATTTTGGTTGACTGCAAAAAATTCCTCCATGGGATAGGTCTTTCCTACATATTTGATATTTTCCAAATCACGCTGACTGGATACCAGCATAATATCTATGGATGTATCATTTAGTGCATCCTGCATACTTTCCAAATCTTCAAAATAAACCGCTTCATAGGAAAAACCACTTTCTTGTGCATAATTGTTCAAGGCACTTTCCAAACCGGAATTCACATTAATTCCAATTTTTTTTCCATTGATATGACTAAAATCTTCATAAAAAATTTCTATGTTGTTCTTTAATGTTGCCAACATTCCAAATTCTATTCCGACACATTCCTCACTAAATAAAAGCTGGTCCTTCTCCTCGCAATCACGATGGAGGGCACACAGCAAATCAATTTCACCACTTATAAGCTTTGATATACGCTCACTTTCTTTCACTTCCACAAACTTGTAAGTCCATCCTGTTTTTTCCCCTAATTCCTTCAAGTAGATATTTCCATATCCAGAGACATTTCCTTCCGCATCCACATTAATCATATGATCATATGGTATATAACCTACTTTAATTTCCTTTGCAGCCTGTAGCGGAACCACAGAGAAAAACCATATTAAAAAAGATATTCCAATTATACTGAATTTTTCACAGAATTTTCTCATAATTTCATGCTTCTCCCTTGGTTTTTTCATACTTCTCCTGTTATATCTATTTTACTTTCACACCATTGAAAAGTCAACACGTAAATATATTGATATCTTCAATTTCCGGACTATGTTTACTACCCATAAAATAAAGGGAAAATCGCATTTATAACCGCAATTTTCCCTTCTTTAATTTCTGTTTCTAAAACAATTCTGCTATTCTTGTAACTGCTACATAAATTTCTGAAATTTTATACCATGTGGTATAGTCTACAATTCCGGTAACCGGAACATCAAATATGGATTGGAACTCTCTTACCGCCGCTTCTGTTGCCGGCCCATAGCTTCCATCCACTGTAATTTTGGGGATTGCTGTATAAACCTGTGCAATCCGGTTTAGCTGCTCCTGCATCTGGCGCACTTTCTCACCGGTAGATCCAACCTGCAAATTTTCTCTGGGCCAGGATGACGGTACACCAGAAATTTCCTCTGCCTCGTTAATATACATATCATCTCCATAATAATAACGGATAATTTCAATCGGAGTATAATTCTGATCTCCTAAATATTTTGATCCCCACTGACTTAACCAATTTGGACAGGTTACCCGTTCCCCATCACAATACTGTGTAAGAATGGGCTGCTTTACATTTGGGCGGGATAAATAATTTGAAAATATTTCATCTACTACCTGAGAGATACTTTCAAAATAATTTCTTCCGTACATCCATTTATGATCATAAGCTGTAGAAGATGTAATTGTGAAATCATACCCCTTGTTTCGATACCACTCTGTATATACCCTGTTCAAAGTAAAGGATATAATCGCCAGAATGTTTGCCCTGATTGTATCTGTTGGCCATGTTGCATAGATCTCACTGGATGCTACATTTTTGATGTAATCTCTATATCTTACATAATGGTCACTTGCAGTACTATCGCCCGGTGTACCATCATGTACAATTACATATTCCGGTACTACCACTCTGCTTAATACGATTTCTCCACTTTCTTCCATAGGCTTAATCTCGTCCTCTGCAATCTTGGGAGGATACTCTCCAAACAGAGTATGTGCCGGAATTACAATATTCTTTAATTCATCTTCCGATACTTCCAATGGTTCCATTATTACATTCTGTAAAGCCGTTTCTCCGGAAAAAATATCCGCCCCATCTACACTCACAGGGCGATATCCTTCTGCTTCTACCTTTACCGTATATTCTGCATAGGGCTGGGGCTCGGAAGGCTGCATACTGTATTCCAGTGGTGGTGCCGGTACTGTTATTTCCTCTGTCTGCCCATTGGCATTGGATCGCAATTCTTCAATTCTACTTTCTGGATCTGCCGTATAAGAAATGGATATTCTTGCATCCTCTATTGGGATTCTCCCTATTGCTGATGTAATCTCAACTTTCAGCCTTCCTGTATCCACATGATTCATTTGAGCTGCTCGTAAATTATGATTCATACATACCTCTGATATTCTACACTTATTGATATTTTATGCAGCTACCCTCTGAAAAGTACAAAAAAAGAATTCCAATTGGAATTCTTTTTTTGATTCTAACTCTGAATTGTACTTTCTACCGGAACCTCCATGGTAATATAATTCTCATCCAGCTGCAGTTTTTTTGCATACAATATGCCCGTAATACAAATTGCCGCAATTGCAATTGTTACCACTACTACCTTTCCGGTATTTCTTGTTTTATTTATACTCGCATATTCATCTCTATTTCTTCTCATAATTTCTTTTCCTTTAAAGACTCCTTCTATCATCACCATACTATACTAGCACTAGTTTGTGAAAAATCCTTTAAATTCATTCTACGTTTTCCTTAAGAAATTATGAATCTGTTTATTTTACTTCTTTTGTCCATCCATATTTATCTTCTTCATTTCCCCACTGCATTCCAGTCAGATAGTTGTAAAGCTTCTGAGTCAGTTCCCCAATCTTAAAATCATTTACAACAACGGAATCTTCTTTGTATACAAATTCTCCAACCGGTGAAATAACAGCCGCTGTTCCTGTACCAAATGCCTCTTCCAATCTTCCCTCATGTCCTGCTTTCATCAAATCATCTATAGAAAGATGAGTTTCATTTACTTTATATCCCCAGTCTTTTAAAACATGGATAATGGAGTCTCTTGTTACACCGGGAAGAACAGTTCCTTCAATTGGTGCTGTATAAATTTCTCCATCAATTTTGAACATAATATTCATGGTTCCAACTTCTTCTACATACTTACGGTGTACACCATCCAGCCAGAGTACCTGTGTACATCCCTTCTCTTCTGCTCTTACCTGACCTAAAATAGAAGCTGCATAGTTACCACCGCATTTTGTGTTTCCGGTTCCGCCCTTAACAGCTCGTACCAGTTCATCTTCTACCAAAATCTTAACGGGATTGATTCCCTCTGGATAATATGCGCCAACCGGACAGCAGATAACCATAAATTTATAGGAAAGGGCCGCATGAACTCCCAATGCCGCCTCTGCTGCAAACATAAATGGTCTGATATAAAGACTCGTTTCCGGTTCGGAAGGAATCCAGTCTTTTTCAAGCTTTACCAGGGCCTCTACTGCTTCTACAAACATATCAACAGGGAATGCCGGCATACAGAGTCTCTCATTAGAATTAATCATTCTTTGGGCATTCATTTCAGGACGGAATAATAAAATTTTATCTTCCTTTGTCCGATATGCCTTCATACCTTCAAAGGTTTCCTGTGCATAATGCAGAGTCACGCAGGAGGGACTGATTTCTATCGGTCCATAAGGTTCAATTCTTGCATCATGCCAGCCGGTTCCTTTGTCCCAATCCATTACAAACATATAATCCGTCATGTATTTTCCAAATCCAAGGTTCTTCTGATCTGGTTTTTCTTTTAGCTGATCTCTTTTTAAAAATTTAATTTCCATATTTGACTCCTCCATGTTCAGTCTATTTCCACTCTTGTGGAAATGCTTCTCTTCCAAAATACTTTTTATCAATTATTATACTTTTTGTTGTCACTGTCAAGATTATTCTCCGGGCTTATACAGTCCATAACTTATTTTCATGCATATACCTATAAATAATAACCTATTTATATAATGAACTTTTTTTGAAACACGGTATGCATTTTTTGTGAAATGTTGTATACTTATTTTAATACATTAAAGAAAGGGAGAATAACTATGCATCAATTCCAGCCTTATCCACAAGACTTATTAGAAATTAATCCTTTTACCAAAATAGGAAATGAGTGGATGCTGATTACTTCCGGCAATGAGGATAAATCCAATGCTATGACCGCAAGTTGGGGTGGCCTCGGTGTCCTTTGGGGTAAAAATGTAGTTTTTATCTTTGTCCGGGAAAATCGCTATACAAAAGATTTTATTGATAACGGAGATACTTTTTCCTGTACCTTTTTCGATAAAAAGTTCAAAAACGATTTGAAATACTTCGGTATTGTATCAGGACGCCAGGAGGATAAGTTTAAAACCTCCGGTTTGAATCTAGATTACAAAGACGGGATTCCTTTTGTAGATGAAGGAAATTTTGTACTTCTCTGTAAGAAAATGGCTGCAGTTCCTATTGAGGAAGCTCATTTTCTTGATTCTGAAATCAAAGAAAAATGGTATTCCGAAAATAACGAAGGAAATCCACACACCATGTATGTTGGTGAAATTCTGGAAGTAATGGCACGCTAAATGAAAATGGGAAGTTCGCTTACGAAGGAACTTCCCATTTCTATTTATCCTTCTACTTCAATCTGACACATTTTCATGGTGGTAAGTGCCGCCTCATGGGACTCCGGGGTAACCCCTGCACAGCAGGAAGCATCTACCCGAATTCTATTTTCCGGCATAGCCGCCTTTAGAAGCAATGCATTGGACACCACACAAATATCTGTACAAAGCCCTATCAGCTCAATTTCAAGCATCTCTTTCTCATTCTCTGCTTTCAGCATTTCCATCATTGCTACAGAGCCAAAGGTGGGCTTCTCAATGATACATGCCCCCTGAGTCAAGGCTGAAATCTCTGCATTCAGCTCCCACCCTTTTGTTCCTTTGACACAATGCGCCACCGGAAGGTGTTTTCCCTCAGACGTTTCCAGATAGTTTTCTTCATGGGTATCCTTTGTAACATAAATATTCTCTAAGGAATACATTTTTATCTTCTCTTTTACAGCAGGCAGAATCTCCTGTGCTTCTTTGGTTCCAAGGGAACCGTCTATAAAATCTTTCTGCATATCCACTACAATCAATATCTTACGCATGGTTTTCCACCTACTTTCTAGTATATTCGGTTTTCCCAGCGCAGGAAGTACTGATAGATTCAATGGCAACAGCACCGCCCCGCACGATTTCCATATGCTTGAACTTGCTCTTTAAAAGTGTAATCAACTCATTATTCCGGCGCTCTGTCAGCGTACATTCCAACAATACACTGTCACTTCCAATATCAGATATCTCTACATTGAATACCTGGGCAATCTGAAACACTTCCGCCTTTTCTTCCAACGTACAACCCTTTATCTTAGCAAACAATATCTCTTTCATATGTATTGGTACATTGGTAAGATCAATTACTTTAATGACTTCTACCATACGATTGAGCTGCTTTTTAATCTGTTCAAAGGTAATATCATTACTGGTTACACAGATGGTCATGCGGGATATTGTCTCATCCTCTGTGGTTCCCACAGTAAGACTCTGCAGATTATAAGATTTTCCGGAAAAAAGACCGGATACCTTGGCAAGAACACCTACCTCGTTTTCCACATATAATGCAATCCATCGATTTCTCATGGTCTTTCCTCCTCTATTTTAAAATCATTTCGCTCATGGGATTTCCGCCTTTTACCATAGGCAGTACAATTTCTTCTGTAGCTATCATAAATTCAATGATAACCGGCCCACTTACACTCTTTGCTTTTTCAAATGCAGGTGCAATCTCTTCTTCTGCTGTAACACGCATTCCGGTTGCACCATAGCTTTCTGCCAGCTTTACAAAATCCGGTTCATAAGGAGGACAGGATGGATTGGGTCCCTTGCATCCGTTTGGACAGGTTTTTCTGCGTCTTAAACAGGTGGCTTTATATCGTTTTCCATAAAAGAGCTGCTGCATCTGACGCACCATTCCCAAATAATAATTGTTAAATACACATACAATTACATGGGCATCCTGCACCACTGCTGTAGCCATTTCCTGTATATTCATCTGCATACCGCCATCACCGCTGATGCAGATAACATCCTTATCGGGACATCCGATTTTAGCACCGATGGCTGCAGGAAAACCAAATCCCATGGTTCCAAGACCACCGGAAGTAATAAACTTTTTCTTCTCATTCAATTCGATATACTGGGTTGCCCACATCTGATGCTGGCCTACATCTGTTACAATAATACCTTCTTCAAATTGCTCATTGATATGCTCCATAATCATCTGGGGAGTCATACCATGATCCCGGCGCATCTCAAGGGGATTTTCCTTATCCCATTCTTTAATCTGGCCAAGCCATTTATCCGTTTTCTGGGCTTCTGCCCATTCCAGCAGTTTATCTATTGCAAGTCCTGCATCTGCTACAATCGGAACATCTACCACCACATTTCTGGAAATGGATGCCGTGTCTATATCCACATGCACAATCTGGGCATTGGGTGCAAATTCATTCAAATCTCCTGTAATACGGTCATTGAATCTAGTTCCGATTGAGAACAGTACGTCACATTCACTAACCGCCATATTGGCTGCATACCGCCCATGCATACCGCTGTTTCCAACATAATATGAATGGTTGGTGGGTATGGCTCCCTTTCCCATAATAGTAGTAACTACGGGGATTTTTGTTTTCTCCACTAATTCCAGCATCTTATCATTGGCTTTTGCACTATTCACGCCGCCGCCAATTAAAAACAATGGTTTCTTAGCTGATTTCAACAGCTTATATCCCTTTTTCAACTGTCCGATATGCACACTCTCATTTGGCTTATAGCCACGAATGGATACACTCTTTGGATACTCTCCCGGCCCTGTCTGAGTCTGGATATCTTTGGGAAGGTCAATTAAAACCGGTCCCGGTTTCCCTGTCCCAGCAATATGAAATGCCATTTTAAGTATCTTTCCCAAATCTTTTCTGTCACGTACCGTTACACCGTATTTGGTAATACTACTTGTCATTCCCACAATGTCTACTTCCTGAAATGCATCATTTCCAATAAGATTAAGAGGAACCTGCCCCGTAATACATACTAACGGAATATTATCATAATAAGCATCTGCCAGTCCTGTTATAATATTGGTGGCACCAGGACCGCTGGTTACGATACAGACTCCCACTTTTCCGGTTGCCTTTGCATAGCCTTCCGCTTCATGGATAAGCCCCTGCTCATGTCTTGGCAGTACCAGTTCAATCTCTTCATATTTATATAATTCATCCAGGATATCCGTTACCATACCGCCCGGATATCCAAAGACAGTATCTACACCTTCTTCTATCAATGCTTTTACAAATAATTTCCTTCCGGTTATATCCATTGCCATATTTTCACCTCATCCTCTCAACCTATTCTTATCCTATCAATCCTGTCGTCTTTAACAGGAAAATCCATCCCGTCAGGGTAAATGCCGCAAATAATGTGGTTACCACCACAATACTTGCCGTCAGAGCACCATCATTGTCCATATTCTTTGCCATAATATAGCAACTGGGGGTTGCCGGTGCCGCCAGCATTACGATTAAGGCAATCATCTTCTCTCCCCTAAATCCCAACATTGCAGCAATGGGAAGAAATACTGCCGCCTGTACTACCAGCTTTATCAGGGTGGCCGCCATAGTGGGGTTCAGCTTCGCAAGAGCCTTTTTTCCTTCAAATCCGGCTCCAAGGGAAATAAGTGCCAAAGGTGTTGCCATCTGCGCTACACTGCCCACCGTTTTGTCAACCAATACCGGAAAGTCAATTCTCAGAAGCGATACTGCAAGTCCGAGAAAAATGGCAATGATAATCGGATTCTTGACAATATTGACACACGCTTCCTTAATTTGATCCCTTCGGTTGCTTCCATCACTGTGTTTTGCCTCAAAGGTAAGTACAATGACGGAATAAATGTTATAAAGAGGCACCGCTCCGATAATCATAAGGGATCCCATCGCTGACTGCCCGTATATATTCTGGATAAAGGCAAGACCCATTACCGCGGCACTGCTGCGAAATGATGCCTGTACAAAAGCACCCACCATGGTTCTGTCCTTAAGAAAAAACTTTGTACCGCCCCAGATTACCCAGAAACAGATAGTAGTTGCAATGGCACAAAACAATACATACTTCAAATCAAACACTGCTTTGATATCTACGGAAGAAATATCACGAAATACCATAAATGGCAGTGTTACCTGAAAATTAAATTTGTTTGCTACCGTTACAAAGTTATCATTTAACATTCCAATCTGTCTCAATGCCCATCCCAGTACCATAACCAGAAATATGGGCGCTGTTACATTAATACTGAATATAAAATTTTCCATACCCTACTTCTTCTTTTCATATTTCAGGAAGTAGAATTCCAAATCAAAATAAGTTTGTTCTTCACTATCGGCAGTAATGCTCCATTCTTCCTTTTCATCCAGATTCGGAAAATAGGAATCTGCCTGATACTCATAATCAATCTTTGTAATATGGGCTACATCGCACATATCCACCATCTGACGGTAAATACTTTCGCCGCCAATCACATAGATATCTTCACTGTTATATTTTTTCAGTTCTTCCAGTAATTCCTCCATGGAATGTACAATAACTGCATCATTTACGTTATAGCTCACATCAGAGGTCAGCACAATATTGACTCGGTTCTTCAGGGGGCGTCCATTGGGAAAGCTTTCCAGTGTCTTTCTTCCCATGACCACTACTTTTCCTATGGTTGTAGTACGGAAAAATTTCATATCCTCCGGAATGCTTACCAATAATTTGTTGTCCAGCCCGATTGCCCAATTCTTGTCTACTGCTGCGATTAAATTCATGCTGTATCCTCCTTACTTGTTGCTTTTATACTGCAACTGGAATATTTTTAATCTGTGGCCCGGTTACATAATCATCCAGACGCACATCATTTCTTGTAAATTCATAAAAGTTCTTAATCTCCGGATTCAACCAGAAT
>CAZUKR010000038.1:0-22171 GCA_964620885.1 uncultured Eubacterium sp. | reverse complement strand
CCGCTGATTATCTTGCCAAGAAACACGGTGTGAAGACAGGCATGGCAATCTGGCAAGCTAGGCAGGTGTGTCCGGAATTGAACTTCATTTCTCCACGGATGGATCTGTATTTAAGATTTTCCAGAATGGCACATGAGATTTATGGAGAATACACAGATCTTCAGGAACCTTATGGGGTAGATGAATCCTGGTTGGATGTTACAGCAAGCAGCACAATCAAGGGAGATGGATACCGGATTGCACAGGAAATCAGTAATCGAATGAAATCAGAACTTGGGATTACAGTGAGCATAGGGGTATCATTCAATAAGATTTTTGCTAAGCTGGGTTCCGATTATAAAAAACCGGATGCCATTACGACCATGTATGAAGATGAATTCAAGAGTAAAGCTTGGGTGCTGCCTGCTTCAGACCTTTTATATGTAGGAAAAAGCACAACGCAGAAACTGACAAGACTCGGGATTCATACAATCGGTGATCTGGCAAGGACAGATGAATATCTGTTGGAAAGCCAGCTTGGTAAGATGGGAGGAATCCTATGGGCATTTGCCAACGGATTTGATGATTCCCCTGTTAAAAAGGAGAATACACATGCTCCAGTAAAGTCCATTGGAAACAGTACTACTACTCCAAGAGATTTGGAAAATGATGAAGATGTAAAGATTGTACTTTACATCCTGGCAGAAAGTGTCGCTACCAGACTGCGGGAGAATGGTTTTAAGTGCAGAGTAGTCGAAATCAGCGTAAGGGATAATGAATTGTTATCCTTCACAAGACAGCATAAGATAGACCATGCGACCAATATCACAGGAGAAATTGCTGCGGAGGCTTACCGGATTTTCAAAGAGAATTATAATTGGCGGAAGCCAGTTCGAAGTGTAGGTGTTCGTGGTGCAGATCTTGTGAATGATAATTACTGGGAACAGATTGACTTGTTTTCCAGTGTAGAACAAAGAGAAAAACAGATGAAGATGGATGAAGCAGTGGATGTGATTCGACGCAGATTTGGATTTTACAGTGTCCAAAGAGGGCTGATGTATCGAGATAAAATCCTATCAGCAGTGAATGCGAAGGAAGACCACACCACTCATCCAGTTGGTTACTTCGGGTAAAGGAGGCGTTATTACATGGCTTACATGAGATATGACTTGAATGATAAACAGAACAAAATTTATGATGATATATGTGATTTTAATAAGGAACACGGATTCCCGCCAACAGTGAGGGAAATTGCAGAGATGGCAGGACTTGCATCTTCTTCCAGTGCACATCATTATTTGAAACAGCTGGAGGAGAAAGGATATATCCGCAGAAGAGAAGGAAGTCCAAGAGCTATTGAGGTTGTGTAAGGGAGGTACTTGATAATGGAAGCTTTAGCAAAGAGAAAAATACGAATGGATGAATCTGTTTTGGACGGAAGAGTGGCAGTGTTGTTGCCTTTAAATGAAGCAGAGTTCTCAGACAGAGATTTTGCGATTAACGAGAGTATTCTGATTTACATGGAAGAGCATGAGAAAGCACCATCGCCGGTAGAACTGATGGATATCATGAATACAAATAAATTGTCAGATGTGTATCTGGAGTTGGAGCATTTGCAGGACATAGGTGTGATTGGTTATGCACCTAAGATGCCGAATCCTATTGTGATTGTGAGGGGGATGTAGGTTGGATTGTGTAAAAGTATATGTGGATGTGACTGCCGAATTTTCCAAGGATGGCATTCTGACACCAAAGAGCTTCGTGTGGAAGGATGACAGGATTTATGAGATACAGCGTGTGAAGGATATGCGCAGGGCAGCCAGTCTGAAGGCAGGAGGTGTGGGCATGAGATACACCTGTGTAATTGATGGAAAGGACAGTTATCTGTTTTATGAAGATAACAATATGTGGTTTGTAGAGGGAAAAGCTGGAGCCTGATTATGTGCGGTGGTATGTAATCAGTTGGCTTCGAAGATCAGCATTATGCCGGGGCATATAAGACAGGTATGCATCGGAACACCCGGCAGGAAGTACTTGCAAAGGTGATTCCCTTTTCCTTTCAAGACAAAATCGAACTGATAATTTTGGATTGTAAAGGAGCAGACTGATAAATGAAAGTAGAGAAGAAGATTAAACAAGTAGATTTTTATTGCAGAGTGTGCAAGAAAAGCATGAAGATGGCATACGTTCTAAGTGGAGATGATGATTCTCCAGTATTACCAGGAATGATTATTCGATGCCATACCAATAAATGCACCAGAGTAGCGGTGCTGAAAAAGTACAACGAGGGAATGATAAAAGCACTGATGGATAAGGAAGGCAGAGTATTCATCTAAAGTGTATCAAGTAGTTCATCAGATATCGGCGCTAGTGATAATGCCGGTATGACAAATAACAATAGAATGAAGGCCTCATGATATGGGAGACGATTGCATCAAGCAGGACTGATGCCTGCAAGATCGGACTCACCGTGGACGCATGGGAAAGAAACCAGTTAAGGACTGGACTTTCTCATGCGTCCTTTTTTTATGCCCAAATTTCATAATAGCAGGAGTTATTTTCCAGCCTTAAACGTTTCGAACCGCAGAAAACGAAAGGATGGAAAGTATATGTATAACGAATATGAAGTTGGCGAGAGATTATCAAAAGTTAGGGAAAGAGAGGGATTTTCCCAAGAAGGGTTAGCAGAAAAACTGGGATGTTCCGTAATTACTATTAGCAGATGGGAGAATGGACAATCAAACATGAAAGCTGCTGATGCTTATAATATTTGCGCTGCACTCAACATAAGTGCTGATTATCTGCTCGGTGTGAAGATGAAAAAAGAAAATCAAGGTAATCTTGATGAAGCAATGTTAGAAGGACTAAGTGTAGAACAACGTCAAATTGTAATGGCAACTATGACAGCGATGATTGATGCCATGAAAAAATAGTAATCTTAACAAAACTGATGGGTGACTTAACAGTTCTGAAATTCTCGATTAGCCATTATTCAGATAAACTGTATACATGGTCAGACAAGCAAAAGAGTTTTGAATTAAAGCTGATTTGCAAATATGACCTATACAACTGAATAGGACACGCATATCCCGTGATTTTCTATTTCGCCTTTCTATATATAGAAGGGTGGCTGAATCCCATTTCGTGCGAAGACGAACCTGATAGTGGCTGATTATGAGAAACAGAGCTATTCGCCTGTGAAGGTTTCGAGCAGAGGATTGAGCCTACCAGAGTAGCATCTGGAGGTAATGAGTAGATGGCGCACCTGAATTTCAGCGTAAAGCATTTTCAGAGGGTGGCTCCTTCCATAAGTCCTTGATGGGCATGGAAACTGTGGAGTGATCGCAGCTGGCGAAGGATATGTTACCCCACTGGGGGAGTATCAAAGAGATGGTCGAAAGACCGGGAGGGTTTTGCCTTCCCACACAAATGGATTTGAGAATCACCTGTAGCGAAGTAATAACAGAGAGAAAGTACAGTGAGAATTGTTAAGTCCATTTATGTGAGGAGACAAAGTGCACAGGCATATGACGATATGCCTCTCTATCAAAATAATGAAGAAAGAAGGAATTTTAGATGAAAGCTTATGTGTTAGCAAGAGTGACAAGCAAAGAGGCTGCAAAGAGATCTATGGCTGAATTTGTGGAGATTATGGAAAACTGTGGAATACCAGATATGGAAGGAGATGCGTACTTTGTCGATGATATGGATTCGGTAAAGGACGCAGCTGAAGTGATGCTTACTGCAGTGAAATCGCTGACAGATGCGAAGTGTGACATGGTTGTTGTTTCTGATTTAGAAACTTTTAGCCCAAAGGAAAGAATTGCAGTTGATTGTGCATCAATGTTTATTCAGGCAGGTATTCCAGTGTTTACTATTTGTGATGGAACACTGGTTGCATACAAATCAGAAGTAAAGATGGGACATGCCATTCTTAGAAGAATGTAAGTTTATTGACTGACCAGAGAAATCTGGTCAGTCAGTTTGGAGGTAAATATGGGAAAATCGAAATCATACAAGCCAAACCAGACTCGTTGCATTGTGTATGCATCAGGTATAAGTGCAGAGAGTTCAGCAAATCGAATCGAACAGTATGCTTATGAACATGACATGGCGGTTATTGATACTGTTATTGGGAATGGCTCTGGCATAGGTGAATTGGAATATTATTTGAATAACGATTCAATTGAAGCTATCTTACTGAGGTCAGTGAATGATATTTCGACAGATAAAAAAGAAGTCCAGAGAGTGATTGAGCTGGCTTTGAAACATGGAATATCAGTAAATTGTGAAGAGATGGGATTCGAGCCTGTAACAGTAAATTTTGAGGATGATGTCTAAATGACATACCAAACAGTAACAGTGCCATATGGAACCGCAATTATTGTAGATAATGGTGATTGGTTAATGATATGTGCAACAGATGAAGAGGCGCATGAATATATGGAAGACATGGAGGAAGAAACAAGTGCAAGTGAAAACCTATGATAGACCTTATAGAGAAGGTAGAAGCGATGGTGGATATAGCAGAAACTGCCATAAAAATGTGGATTATAACAGAGTTCGTAAACCGGGATACGACAATCGAGGTAGAAATGGAAGTTTCCATAATCAAGAGAAACACGACAATGGAGATAGAGTTCTCTTAGAAAATGTCAAGAGAGCGATGAGCTGTCCCACAGCAAAACCTGGGGACATTATTCTAATTGATTTTGGCGATGATACAACCCATTGCAGAACGGTGGGGGTTCGCCCCGCAATATGTATCAGTTCTCTGAATTATAATGAAGATAGTCCAATCCTGAGAGTTGTGCCAATGACTAGACAGCTGAAAGCTATTGATGCACCTTATCATGTATTCGTTGACAGAGACAGATGCAATGGATTAGAGAATTCTGGCATGGCGATGGGTGAGCAGACAATCCCGATTACCAGGGATCAGATTATCAAGAAAATATCATTTGTAACAGATGATACGCTTATGGCAGCAGTCTTGAAAGCAGCCAATGCAATCAACATGGAGTATTAAGAAGAGACAGAGGTATTCTGCCAAAGAACTGGATACCTCTGTTTTTATCTGTAAACGAAAGAGCATTGTTATGACAGTGTTTTTTCTTTTCCAGATAAACTAGGAATATTTTGGCAAAAAGGAGGGATGCTAATATGGAAGCAAGAGATATGAAACTGGAGGTAAACGAAATCATGCGAAGCCAGATTTTAGATGCTGATGCGGCATCCTTACCAGTAATGGATAATCTTCAGGTTAACCCAAAGGATCGTAAAGCGGATAAGGGAAGAAAGATAGCCCATTATTCGGAGGGGTCCCCTTTGTGGGTTGTGGAAGGTGTAGTGGTAATGGTTAATTGTATTGGCATGGAATCGCCTACAGAAGCTATGGATGGTTATTTCAAAAAAATGACAAGAGTTAGTATTTGAAAAACCATTATAATCCATTAGACAATTTGAAAAACTTATGATAAAGTAAAGCCAGGACTAAATTACCGGATTATTTGTCTGCTTGCGGATGTTGGATAGAACATCTGCTGGATAACAATGATTCGATAGCTGAAGCTCCGGGCTTTATTTGATTGATGATAATCATCATCTCTAACCAATAAAGTTAAGGAGAACAAGCAGATGAAAAAAGCAAATATTGATGTTTATGACGCCGCTGGGTATATTCGTCTGTCTAAAGACGATATTGATATTGATGGTGATCAGAAAACAGAAAGCAACAGTGTCAGCAACCAGAGAGAGATTGTGAGAGAGTATATTCGCAGTCACCCTGATTTGCAACTATATGACATGTATGTTGATGATGGCTTTTCCGGTAAAGATTTTGAACGTCCTGAATTTAAAAGAATGATGGAAGATATCAAAGCGGGAAAGGTCAATGCTGTAATATGCAAAGATCTCTCCCGCTTTTCGCGTGATACGATTGAAGCCGGGGAGTATCAGAAACGAGTATTTCCACAAGAAGGTGTTCGATTTATTGCCATTGGAGATCATTATGACAGTTTAACTGCAACATCAGTGGAAACAAACTTGGTCGTACCAGTTAAGAACATGGTGAATGAGTCTTATCTGTCTAAGACTTCAGATGCAATCAGACAGAGCCAGGAAGTAAAGATGAAAGCAGGTGCTTTCATTGGAAGCTTTGTACCATATGGATATGAAAAACATCAGGCAGATAAGAATCTTTTAGTAATAGATGAGAGAACAGCACCCGTAGTTCGGGAAATCTTTGAAAAGAAGATTGATGGAATGAGTATGGATGGAATCGCAAAGCTCTTAAACGAAAGAGGTGTTCTTTCTCCAATGGCATATAAACTTGATAATGGAGAAAAGTTCCAGACGGGGTTCAAATGCTCTGATACACCATTATGGTCGGCAAAGGCTATACAGAGAATACTAAGCAATGAAGTATATACAGGAACTCTTATACAGGGTAAGTCATCTACAGTTGGATACAAAACCCCTAAAACTAAGAAGAATGAAGATGGAAGTGCTTTCTTTATCCGTGTAGAGGGAACACATGAGGCAATTATTTGTAAGAATGATTTTGACTGTGTGCAGCGTCTTATGAAGTATGAGGGCAGATGGAAAGACGGCGATCAGATCAGCATATTTAATGGTGTGCTGTTCTGTGCGGATTGTAACACACCAATGATTCGTAGAACTTACAAAAACAAGTCAGGCGATAAGCACATGTATATTTGTAAGACAAAGAATCTTGGGAAAGGCTGTACAAGACACGCTATTGAAGAGGAGAAGCTGGAACGCATTGTTTTACAGGCTTTGAGAGTATATGTGGGTGGATGCCTTGATTATGCAAAATTGATTGAGAAGGTTCGGAAGTATGAAATATCTTTTGACCAGATTAGTGATTATGATCAGGATTTGAAGCGCATGAGAGAAGAATATGAAGTAATCAATGCAGATATAGCTGGTTTTAAGAGTGATTTTGCAACAGGTATTATTACACAGAAGCAGTTTGAGAGTTATACCAATAAGTATACTAAGAAATCGCAGGAAGTTCTGAAAAGAATGGAAGAAAGCGAGAAATTAGTAAAAAGTATTATGACTGTTGGTGTAGCATCTGGTACGAAACTGGAAGATTTAAGACGTACTATGAAAATTGAAGAACTGGATCGCAGAACTTTGCTTAGTTTTGTGGATAGTATTTGGGTTTATGAGGAAGCCGATGTACGAATTCGTATTGATTTTAGATTTACGGATGAGATACCAAAGCTTGAAGCAATGCAGAAGTGTTGTGATGATATGGAGATGCAGATGAAATGTGAGAATTGGGAGGTGATTACAAGTGCCTAAGAAACAGAGACGCTTTGAGATTACCGAAGATAACTCACTTTATGAAGGATTTAAGACCTATCTGGTGGGAGGTTATGTTAGATTATCAGTTGACAAACATGACAGAAAAACGGAGTCCATTGAAAACCAGAAGGATGCAATAGAGTTATTTGTAAAAAATAACAATGAGAACCCGGCAAGGAAGTTCAATCTGAAAATTAAGGACTTTTATGAGGATAAAGGGCTGACAGGAACTAATTTTGAAAGAGCCGGATTTGAACGACTATTAGCGGATGCCAAGGCAGGGACTATAGAAGCAATCATTGTGAAGGATTTTTCTAGATTTGGACGCGATTTCCTGGAGGGTTCGAACTACATCGAGAATATTTTTCCGTTTCTTGGAATTCGATTCTTTGCGATTGGAGATCATTATGATTCAATGGCTCATGATGCTGAAAGTAAAAGATTTGAAGTAAGGCTAAAGAATCTGATTAATGATATGTATGCCAAGGATGGGTCTAAGAAGATTGTTGATGTAAAACGTCTCAGTCAGAAAAAAGGTTCATTTGTTGGCAGTAAATGCCCTTATGGATATCGAGCAGAGTGGATAGATGATATTCGTACTCTGGTACCTGACGGAGAGACAGCTGATGTTGTGAGAGATATTTTCCGCATATACAATAGTGGAGCTTCTATCACAGAGGTAATTGATACCTTGTATGAGAAGAAGGTTCTTCGTCCAGGGGAATATAAAAAAACAGGACATGTGCTCTGGGAAGAAGGCGACAAACATTATCGCTGGAGACGGGGAACGGTTCAGGATATTCTTCGAAGTATGGTATATGCAGGAGATTTGGCACAAGGGAAGTTTGAACAGAGGCTGTATGATGGATTGAAAGACAGGAAGACAATAGATAAAGCAGATTGGATTGTTATCGAAGATTCACATGAAGCATTGGTGTCAAGAGAAGAATATGAATTGGCTAGCCAGAGAGTGGATAGAGAACTCAATCTTGACATTGCGAATGGTGCGAAACGGAACAAAAGTAAAATTCGTAAGAATGCTATATACGAGAATGTATTCGGCGATGTAATTCATTGTGGTGATTGTGGCAAGCGATTAGGTGCTTCCTATTATCAGGGAAGAATCAAAGATATCAGGAACTATCGGTATTATTGCCGTGGTCAGTACAGTTATGACGAGAGACAGTGTAAAAACAAGTCCATTACTGAAGAGAAACTTTTAGTAGTGTTTCAACAGGTAATCAGAGATACATTAAAAGCCAGTGGTGTGAAAGCTAAAGATTTAACGAATGCGAATAGCAAGGTGGCAAATGGTGTAATTGATGCTATTAAGAAGAAACAGCAGGAACTTGCAAAAAAGAAAGCTTCTTTAGAGGATGATGTTCAGCAAGCATACTTTGATTTCAAGAAAGGTCGGATTTCATTAGAAGAATATACGGTTCAGAAGAATCGATTACCGTACCTGGAGGAACAATATGAAAAGCAGATAGATGAGCTGGATATGAAGATTATCCATGCAAATCGTGATAAAGAACGTCAGAACAAGTTCTTAAGAAGCTTATTTAAAGCACAGACAACAAGGAAGATTGACAGAGAACTGGTGAATGAGATAGTGGATTCGATTTACTTGTTTGAAGGAGAACGAGTGATTATCAATTTAAAATTCAAGGGAGGCGATTTATATGGAGCTTAACGATTTACTTATTAGCTATTCTCGTCTTTCTAAGGATGATCCAGAGCGGGATGAGAGCAGCAGTATTTACTATCAGAGACAGATTATTTCTAGCTATGTTCAAAATCATGCAGATTTGAAGGATATGAATTATGAAGAAATCTATGATGACGGATATTCTGGAACCAATCTTGAACGTCCTGGAATACAGAGAGTGTTGGAACTTGTTAAACAGGGGAGAGTGAAATGCATAGTGGTAAAAGATATTTCACGGTTTTCACGAGACTTTATTGATATAGGAAGATACTTGGAACGTATTTTTCCATTTATGGATATACGATTCATTTCGATAAGCGATGAGTATGACAGTAAAGACTACCTTGGAAAACCAATGGAATTAGATATGAAATTCAAAAGTATTCTGGCTGATTACTATTGCAAAGATACTTCGCAGAAGATTATTGACGAGTTATCGGCAAAGAAGTCACAAGGGAAGTTTATTGCAGGAAGTACTCCATTTGGCTACAGTAAGTCAAAAAGTGAAAAACACAAACTTGTAATTGAACCAAGAGAAGCTGATGTGGTAAAGAGAATATTCTTATATGCATTAGATGGTCTTAGTGTTAATAAGATTGCAAGAAAGCTGAATGAGGAAGGTATTCCTACTCCTTTAGAATTTCAAAAGATGAAGAAGCCGATATCAAGAGAGTCAGCGTTTGGGAAGTACATATGGTCCGGCAAGTCTGTCCATAACATTCTTACGAATGAGGCGTACGTTGGAACGATGACCTATGATAAGTACCGTCAGGTTGCAGTTGGTGGTAAGAAAAAGAAGCTGCTACCATCTGCTGAATGGAAACGTATATACAAAAACCATGAACCAATTATTGAGGACGATATCTTTGATGCGATTCAGGAGAAGTATTCGAGTGGTACAGAAATGCAGACCAGAGGCAGGAAATATCAGAATGAAGATAAGTATCCTCTTATGGGAAAGCTATTCTGTGGAGGTTGTAAGAGAACTCTGTATTTTACCAAAGGCGAGAACATGGATCATTCAATTAAATGCAGGACTTCCTATTTAACACAGGATTATGAGTGCTATGAGGAAGACCAGACTTATGAGGAAGTATCAGAAGTAGTATTGTTTCAGCTGAAACAGAGAATTAAGCAGGAGATGGATGTTTCATGTATTACAATTACTGAGAAACGTCAGTTTGAAAAGCTGATTGAGGGTTTACAGAGAGAACTGACGGATGAACAATCGAAACATGATGCAATGGAAGAACAGATTCACGAACTACTGATTCAGTATCATAGAAAGCAGCTGTCAGAAATGGAATTCTTGAAAGAGAAATCTGTTTTGGATGCAAAGGGGCTTTCATATGAAAGATATTCAGAGGATTTGAAACACAAGATTACAGAATATCAGAATGCGATAGAATTATCAGATCGACGTAAAGATGAAATCGCACAGTATGGTGATCTGGACGAACTAACAATGGAACTAGTATCTCGCTACATTGAGAAGGTGTTTCTGTATCAGGGACACTGTAAGATGGAAATCGTGTGGAAGAAAGAGATACATTAGTATGACACGAGCTATTATTTGGAGATAATTGGATTTGACATTAGTGTGGCACAAGGTCAACGAAGATGTGATGATTATTAATGTTTTTATTTAAAAAACAATTTGAAAAAATTTCAGATTAGTTGTTGACACGAGCAGGAATTGTTAGAAGAATAGATGATCTGGGAAGGGTGGTAGTGCCAAAGGAAATCCGCAGAACCTTAAGAATCAGAGAAGGAGATCCATTGGAGATTTTTACAGACCGGGAAGGTGAAATTATTCTGAAAAAATATTCTCCCATTGGAGAATTAAGCCAATTTTCTGGTCAATATGCAGAAAGTATGGCACAGGCAATTGGATGCCTGGTGTGCATTACAGATAGAGATCATGTAGTAGCAGCAGCCGGAAACGGAAAAAAGGATTTTGACAGTAAACCCATCAGTAAGCAATTGGAAAACGCAATTACCGAACGGGCAAACTTTTTGGCAAAACAAGGAGAGCCTGGATTTCTAAAGATTACTCTGGATGATGCTGGAGAATATACAGCTCAGGCAGTAGCAACCATAATATCCGAAGGTGATGCCATAGGAGCAGTTGTCTTATACAGCAAAGAAGAGAAGATGCAGATGGGAGAAACAGAGATGAAGCTGGCAAAGGTAGCTGCCGGATTTCTGGGAAGACAGATGGAACAATAGTAAGGAGCAGACATACAGAAAAGTATGTCTGTTTTTTTAAAATTGTGATACAATAACATCAATCGTAAATATAAGGAAAAAGGAGGAATATTATGTATCATTTTACAGAAGATTGTCTAATTGGAAATTCCCAGATTGATGAAGAGCATCGTCAGTTATTTGAACTTATGAATAATGTAATAGAACTGCTCAATAATGAGCTAATAGCGGATGAATATCATCAGATGGATGCATTGCTGGAAGAATTCAGAAATTGTGTGGATACTCACTTGGGGCACGAAGAAGCATATATGGAGAGCATTCAGGATCCAGAGCTTCCCAGACAGAAAGAACAGCATGCAGAGTTCAGGGAAAAAATGAATATGCTTGATTCGTCTGATAAGGATACCCTGAAAGAACTGACCAAGTACTTTGTGCGCTGGCTGTATCATCACATTTTAAGCAGTGATATCATGATTGGAAAAATGCAGTATTTAAAGGAAGAAAAAGATACTTGTGCTTTTACAGAAAAATATTTTACCGGTGTAGAGCTTATTGATGAGGAACATAAGAAATTATTTGAAATTATTGCGGAAGCAAAGGAGTTGATAGAAGCCCAATTGCTGCATGATAAATATGATAAAATTGTAAATATATTGGATCAGTTGAGAGATTATACCAAAGAGCATTTTCGGGATGAAGAAGAATATATGGAACGTATGCAGTATTCCAGACTGGATGCTCAAAAGAGGGCCCATGAAGCCTTTGTAGAAAAGCTCACAGAGATTAACTTGGAAGAAGTGGATGACAATCAGCAGGAATACCTGGAAGGGTTAATAGACTATCTGCTGGGGTGGTTGATTAATCATATACTTAAGTCAGATAAACTGATTGGAGAGGAAGCAAGAGAGAAGAATTTTCTATAGGATAAATTCAAAAATTTACATAAATTATTTTTAGGAGGTATTAAAGATGCAGAAAGTATCGTTTGGGGTAACAAAACAGGGGACAGAGGCAGGACTATATGTATTGGAGAACAAGAACCATACCGTCATTAAGGTAACAGATTATGGGGCAGCACTGGTAGCATTTCTTTTTCGTGATAAGGATGGAGTAGAAAGAGATGTAGTGCTTGGATACGATAGTGTACAGGACTATCAGAATCATAACGCTTGTTTTGGGGCCACGGTGGGGCGTAATGGGAACCGTATAGAGAACAGCCAGATGATGATTAATGGAAAGCTGTGGAAAATAGAACCAAATGAAAACGGTAATAATCTTCACAGTGGAAAAAACGGATTTAATCGTCTTATGTGGGAGGTAAAGAGTGCTGCAGATAATAGCATTACCTTTTCACATGTAAGTTCTCAGGAAGAACAGGGATTTCCGGGAAATATGACAATAGAAGTGACTTATACCATAACGGATGAGGATACCTTAGAGATTTTCTATGAGGCAAAGGCGGATGCGGATACTGTTATGAACTTTACCAATCATTCTTATTTTAATCTTGGTGGACATGAAAGCGGTTCTGTCAGAGAGCAGAAATTGCAGATTCTGGCAGATTATTACACGCCTGTCAGAGATTCACATTGTATTCCTACCGGAGAAATTGCACCGGTAAAAGGTACTCCTATGGATTTTAGTACCATGAAGACAATTGGACAGGATATTGATGCAGACTTTGACCAGTTGAACTTTACGGGGGGATATGATCATAACTATGCATTAAGTGAAAAACCAGGAGAGATGAAAGTGATGGCAAAAGCTTATTGCGAAACTACGGGAATCGCCATGGAAGCATCCACAGACTGTTGCGGTGTACAGCTATATGCTGGAAACTTTGTGGGAGAACACACTGGAAAGGGAGGGGCAGCTTATACGGATCGCTGTGGATTCTGCCTTGAATCTCAATTTTATCCCAATGCCGTAAATCAGGAGAACTTCGCTTCCCCTGTTGTAAAGGCAGGAGAAGTGTACCAGACGAAGACTGCATACAGATTATATATAGTTTAAAAAAAACTTTTAGAAAGGGCTGCTGTACGCGGCCTTTTTTTGTGTAGAAAAATGCCTGTGTTGTCGAAAAAACCCCTAGTTTGTTACAAAAAATACTAAATTAATTGTCAAATTTCCCAAGGCTGTTGCGTTTGAAAGTTGTTATGATACTATTGTCTCCGGAGGAAAGAGAGTGAAATATTTATGAATCCAATATATTATTTTTTGCATTGGATGAGTGATAAGACAAATCCAATAATAGCGATAATACTTCTTACTGTAATGATAAAGCTATGCTGCCTTCCGATTTACACAATAAGATATAAAAATAGTTGTGTGAAGGATAGTATTAGAAAGTATATTAATACCATTGAAAAAAAAGAGGAGAGAAAAAGAAAAAGAAAAATAATATCTAATCTTTTAGATGTGAAGAAATGGACTTTTTCATTCTCATTATATGTGATAGAAATATTTGTAATTATATTATTTCTAAGAGCCATAGAAAGTCTGGCTAATAATATATTCTGGTTTAACATAAATTTGATTGATACAACTAATATATTATCCTACATATACTTAATCGTATTAATATTGGTAGAAATAGTGGGAATACAAAAAAACGCTTCAAAGCTGGAACTTGTAATGCAATTAATAATAAGCTTTATTGTTGTAATATTGATGTATAAGACATCCAAGACAGTAGTCTCCGGAGTAGTAATTTATTGGTGTGCTTCCAGTATCTATACAGTAATTCTTAGAAGGTTTTTACTTGAGAATACCATTAAAAAGAAAATAGAAAAAGAATACAATACAAATTATTTGGAAAATATGATATTGGATTTGCAGGAAGGATAATAAAATGTTGTGTATTGCAATGAAAGAATTTAAAAATTTAATATGCAGTATAAAATCAATTATAATTATCATGATTTTTGTTCTATTTAGCTATTATATCTCTGACTTTTTGGCTAATAGTATAAATTCCAATAGTGATAAGGGAGCTGCATATTCCAGCATCCGCCTACTAGTATTTGTATTGGGATACTTGTTTGCCTCCATACTATCGCACAATGCAATTAATAAAGAATTAGAGCTAAAGACAATACGATTAGTAATTACGAAAGTATCAAGGCTTAAATTTTGGATGGGGAAATTTTTAGGAGTATACTGTTTCTGGTTTGTTTGTCTGACAATAAGTTACCTGTTGATTTCAATTATGAGCAGTCAGATAGATATCGAAGTCTATATTATGATTTTATGCATTATGGCATATTTTGTAAGTTTTGTATTAATGATGTCAACCATAATAGCCAAGTCTTCACTAAGTAATTTTCTGGGATTAGTAGTAGGAATTGCTTTACCTGGTTTTGGATTGTGGATAACGTTAAGTGAGCAAAAGGTATTTTCATTTGTTAAATATTTATTTCCATATTTTTATATTTTAAAAGGAAATGCATATATCATAATTCCCTTACTGATTTCATTTATTATGGCAGCCTTTTCTTACATAATATTTAGACGAAAGGAGATATAAATGAATGTAATTGAAACTCATAATCTGACAAAGAGATTTGGGAATAAGACGATTCTAAATGACTTGAATTTCGTTGTGGAAGAAGGAGACTTTTTTGGATTGATTGGACAGAATGGCGCTGGCAAGACAACGCTTATCAATACGCTGTTAGGGTTATATCATGTTAGCGGCGGTACATTTGAGATATTAGGATATAAGAAAAAAATGTTGGACAATGTGAAAAAAGAGTTGGGAATAATGCCGGATGTTTCAAATTTGTATGAGGACATGAATGCAGCAGAATTTCTAAAATATATGGCTTGTTTAAAGGGAATTAAAATAAGTAAAAATGAAGTAGGAATACTTTTGGAGCGGGTGGGTTTAAATGTTGGAAATATAAAAATTAAGAATTATTCATTTGGAATGAAGAAAAAGATATGCATTGCCCAGGCCCTTTTGGGAAATCCCAGGTTAATATTTCTCGACGAACCAACTTCCGGGGTAGATCCTGAGTCAATATTAAAAATACAAGATTTGTTTAAAGATTTAAACAAAGAAGGAAGTTCCATATTCATTACTTCTCATAATCTTCAGGAAATTGAAAAATTATGTAATAAAGTGGCCATATTAAAAAACGGCTCATTTAAAGTAAATGGAAACTTAGAGGATATTGTAAATGCTTATAATAAAAGCAGAGTAAGAATCAAATACTCTATCAAAGAAGAAAACAAAGGCAGGTTAAGTAAATTACTGGAGGAATATACAGTTGAATATTTGGCTGATAATGTGATAGAAGTTCAGTTGGTACAAGAATATGATGTAGCAGATTTAGTGAAAAAATTGGTAGATAACGAGGTGCATATCCATTCAGTAATTCCGGATAAAGCTACCCTCGAAGAAATATTTTTAAGTTGAGGTGAGAAGATGATACAGTCCATAATCGTTGCAATTATAACATTTGCAATTTTAATAGGGATAGGAGCAATATTCAATAAATATATAAAAAAGTAAAACAGGTTGTTACAGAAAGAAAAATAATTGAAAGGAGAAATACATATGGGAGCAGTAATAAAGAAAGTCGCACAATTTTTAGTTAAAAACTGGAAGAAAATTCCGGGAGCAGGAAAATGGGCTATTGAGCAGATCGGTGGATGGGCACTTGTAGAAGCAGTGTCAAAAGGTGTTAATGCTGTAGCCAAGGCCTTGGGGAATCTAGCTTCTTCTGCAATTGAAAGAATTGCTGATATTTTAGGAATATAAAAAATTAGAGTTCATAAAAGTATACAACTTGTTATGAACCCTAATCAATTAAATGTAAAATAATTATACCAAACAAATGATAATAAGTAAATAGTAAATTGTAAACTAATTTTTCTTTCTGTTTCGATAAATGGGCTATTGACTGGCAATAATCCATCTTTAGCCCCAATAATAATGCAGTAGTCAGAGTGCGATTCAAAGAGTCGCACTCTATTGCTGTAGAACCATGTATTGTCCTCTGTTTTATGGAAAATTTTAGGACAAAATTGTAGAATATGCGTACAAAATTGTATTTGTTTATGGGGCACAAGTATAATTTTTTAGTATACGAATGATAAATTTTTATAGATTTTTAGGGGAGAGATAATTTTGTTTAAAGTAGCTATTTGTGATGATGATACCAGATATATTGATATTATTAAAAAAAGTTTGGGTGAATCAGAAATTTTTGAAAAATTAAATATTTACTTGTATACATCAGGGGAAAATTTGATTGAAGATATCCATCAGAATTTTAATTTGGTTTTTTTGGATATTCAGATGAAGGGAATAGATGGGAATAAAACAGCACAAATCCTAAGAGAGAGAAAAAGTAATGCCGTAATAATATTTTGCACTGGCACCCAGATGCCGACACCCGATTCATTTAAAGTGCAGCCATTTAGATATATATTAAAAAATCATCGAAATAATCAGTTATGTACTGAAATGAATGACATTATAAATGAAATGAAAAGGCAGGCAGAGACTAGTTATTATGATGCTGTGTTTGATAGTAAAGTAGTAAGAATACCCATTGAGGGTATCATGTATATCACAATACAAAAATATGGCAGCTTGATTTATACATCATCCGATTTGCAAAACCAGGGGTTTGAGAAACAGATTAAAACGAGGGAGCATATAAAGGAAATATTTGTAAAATTATCAGACGAGGGGTTTGCCTATGCACATAACAGTTATCTGGTCAGCTTAAGGCATGTCTTAAAAGTAGATAAAATGGAAATTCTACTAGATGATAATACATTATTAAATATATCCAGATCCAAAAAGAAAGGTTTTGACAAAAAATTCGCCGATTATCTTAAAACAAATTACAATAGGAAAAGGTGCTAGAATTGAATTTTATTTGTTGTTTTTTAATATGTTGTAGTGAAATTTTGTTGTTTTGGTATATGTCCGGCAATTTACTTTATATGAATTACAAAAATAAATATATTAATAAGTCAAGAGAATTAGAAATTCAAAATATTAAAAATGGTATGCAGAAATCTTATTATGAAAAGATAGATCAGTCGAATAAGGAGTATTTAAAGTTAATACATAATATTCACCATTATTTAGGAGTAATTGGCGCACTGACCCTCCAGGGACAAAGTGATGAAGTTATAAAATTACTGGATGAAGTAGAAACAAAAATGGGAAAAATTAATAAAATAGTATATTGCAGACATATTATATTTAATTCACTTTTAAGTGAAAAGCATGAATTGGCCAATAATCATAATATAAGTATGGAAATAAATATTGAGCCCGATGTTCAGTTAAACTTTATAAGTAATTTTGATTTAATTGCTATGATGGGAAATTTATTAGACAATGCCATAGAGGCGGCCGGTAAATGTAACTATAAAAAGCGGATTTCTATAAATGCTTTTATGGCTAATAATGCCAGGTTTGTATACTTTTCAATTATCAATACTTATAACGAAAAAATAGTAATACAGAGTGATAGGATATTGAGCAGTAAAAATGAAAAAGAATATCATGGAATAGGAATAAAGAACGTGAAAGAAATTGCAGAAAAGTATGGCGGATACCTGGAAATAGAATTTGATAAGGAAGTTTTCAACGCTTCGTTAATCTTATCCACATATAATGGAGCAAACAAGGAACTGTGTACTGCTGATTAAGTCAGTAAGAAATCAACACAAATAAAAGAAATTTTATATGTACACCCTTTCGGTAGTCTTTTATGATATAGATAGTAAGGACTAACGGGAGGGTTTTTGTATGAAAATGATGAAAAGATGGACTGCCATATTACTGACAGTCTCTCTGCTGTGTTCCGTTTTAGGCTGTGCAGAAAAAAGTGTACAGAATGATAACAAGACGCAGCAAACAGAAGTACAACAGGAAGCAGTATCACAGGAAATCAAGGTAAATTTTCACTATTTAAGAGCCGATAATAATTACGATGGTTGGAATGCATGGCTCTGGGGCGATGGAGATGGAAAAGCCTATAACTTTGAGGAAGAGGGCGGTGATGGCAAAGGAATGGTGGCCAGTATTACACTTCCACCAGAAACACTCAAGCTTGGATTTATTATAAGGCTCAATGAGTGGGAGGCAAAGGATACGGATGGTGACCGCTTTGTGGATCTGGCAGAAGTGCTGTCAGGAACCGTGGATGTCTATGTGGTATCCGGAGAAGAAGCATTTGATGTGGTTATGGGAGATGACGTAGAAACCGGAATCAGCATTTATGACGCTCATATAATTGATGATTATCAGACCGTAGAATTTATGGTTTCGGGTGAACTGAGTCAGGAAGAAGTAGACAATATAAAGATTTTAGATGGAGATTTGAAAGAAATGGAAACAACAAGTATTACAGTCAACAAGAAAAAAGGAACTGCAACAATAAAAGGAAACTTTGAAAAACAGGGAAATTATTATGTAACATTAAAAGAGGGTACCCCGGTAAAAGTGGGTATGCCGGATATTTATTCCACAAAAGAATTTGAAGAAGAATTTACTTATAGTGGCAATGATTTAGGTGCCGAATGGACCAAAGAAGCAACCACCTTTAAAGTATGGGCTCCCACTGCGGAAGCAGTTTCTGTGAACCTTTTTAAAGGAGGAGATGCAGAAAAAGATGATAAGACAGAGACACTGAAAATGAAAAAAGGAGAAAAAGGTGTCTGGAGTGTAGAAAAAACAGGTGACTTAAAGGGAGTTTATTATACCTATACAGTTAAGGTGGATGGTACAGAAAATGAAGCCTGTGACCCTTATGCAAAAGCGGCAGGTGTAAATGGAGACCGCGCCATGGTAATTGACCTGGCATCTACCAATCCGGAAGGCTGGGCAGATGATAAGAATCCAAACAGTGATTTGAAAATTACCGACACTTTTATCTATGAACTTCAGGTAAGAGACCTTTCTGCGGATAAAAGTTCAGGCATCACCAATGTAGGAAAATATCTGGGACTTACGGAAACAGGAACCAAAACAGAAAGCGGTATCTCTACAGGTCTTGACCATATGAAAGACTTGGGGATTACACACCTTCATTTGAATCCGGTTTATGATTATGCCACCGTAGATGAGACAAAGCTGGAAAGCGACCAGTATAACTGGGGATATGATCCGAAAAACTATAATGTGCCGGAAGGCTCCTATTCTACAGATCCATATAATGGAGAAGTCCGTGTGGAAGAATTCAAGCAGATGGTGAAGACACTGCATGAAAATGACATAAGCGTAGTGCTGGATGTAGTGTATAACCACACATACAGTGGAACAGACTTCTGCTACAATAAAATTGTACCGGGATATTTCCATCGAGTTGATGAAAGCGGAATATGGTCCAATGGTTCCGGCTGCGGCAATGACGTAGCATCGGAAAGAGCCATGGTATCTAAATATATTGTGGATTCCGTAACCTATTGGGCGGAAGAATACCATGTGGATGGATTCCGTTTTGATTTGGTAGGCCTCACTGATGTAGATACTATCAATGCAATTCGTGCATCTTTGGATAAGATTGATCCTTCTATTATTATGTATGGAGAAGGATGGGATATGGAAACAGATACGACCAAACCAGATGTGAAGCTGGCAATACAGGAAAATGCTGTGGATATGCCGGGAATGGCATTGTTTTCAGATGATATCAGAGATGCTGCCAGAGGAAGTGTATTTGAAGCAGAAGATGAAGGATATATAAATGGAGAAGTAGAGGATTATGGAACCATTATGAAATCTGTCCGCGGAAAGCCCGGCTGGTCCAGTAATGGAACTCAGGTCATCAATTATTCCTGTTGTCACGATAATCTGACCCTTTGGGATAAGATAAACTCTTCGAATGGGGAGGATACTCTGGAGGATAAAACCAAGCAGAACCTGTTATCTGCCTCTATTATATATACTTCTCAAGGTGTGCCATTTATTCTGGCAGGAGAAGAAATGCTTCGTTCTAAGGTGAAGGAAGATGGAACCTTCGACGAGAACAGTTATGCATCTCCAGACTATGTTAACAGCATAAAATGGGATACTTTGGAAGATGAAAATACCAGCATGGTATATAATTTCTATAAAGGATTGATTGCATTCCGTAAAGCACACGATTCTCTGCGGTTAGAAGATGTAAATCTGGATCAGATTAAGTTCTATGAGCAAAAAGAGAATAAGGAAGCAATTGCTTATGAAATTGCACCGGAAACAACAGGTGTATCAGGAAATGTATTTGTAATCTATAATCCGTTCCGTGAAGATATTGATGTAACATTACCGGAAGGAGAATGGGATGTGTATATTAAGGGACAGACCGCTGGGAATGAAGTATTAGAGACTGTGAGCGGTGATGTAACGGTAGAATCCATCTCTTGTATGGTATTGGTGAAAAAATAAAGTATAATATAAATAGAAACAGGGGAATCCAAAATAGGATTTCCCTGTTTTAAATAGCGGCAAATGGCTATTTGCACCAGTGGGTTACGGCATCAACCAGAAACTGGGTGCATCCTTTTTGATTACGGTCATAATATTCTTTAAATCGTTTATCGGAAAGATACATGGAGACAAGACCCTGATGGGCACAGGCAGAGTAGCTTTTCCAGGTATAGCCCAGCCAGTCTTTATGCATCATGGCAATTTGGCGGCCCGATTCGTCTTCCGGAGAGGCTCCGGATGTCACAGCCTGTTCCAGTGCCGTGAGAAGATTGGTTTCCAAATTTTTGAATTTGCTATAATCTTCCTCCGTCATATTAAGCAGCTTTTGGTTAGATTCATCCATAGCATTATCTCCATATGTTTCCCGTACTTCACAGCCGTACTGATTTTCGTTTTCTGATACAATATTTTTCTTAAATGCTTCAAATTTTTCTTTATCGTTCATAGATAATTCTCCTTTCATAGATGCAATAGTAGCATTTACAGTACAGATCAGACCGGAAATTCGTTCCTGCTGATTCGTTAAATCTGCCAGATGCTGGTAAAGAGCAGTAAGAGAGTCGAAATTTCTATCGTAGATAATGGATTTGATTTTACTTAAGGGCAGCTTTTGCTCCCGGTAGAAAAGAATCTGCTGCAGCAGATCCACTTCTTCGGAACCGTAAAAACGGTAGCCAGCCTCATTCGCCCGTAGTGGCTTTAGCAGACCAATTTCATCATAATATCGCAGGGTCCGTGCACTGACTCCCGCAAGATTGGATAATTCGTTAATAGTGTATTCCATATAAAGCCCTCCTTGTACTGTGATTCTAGTATAGCGGTTGACGTAACGGCAGAGTCAAGGGGGGATTTAAAAAAGTTATAATACCTTCTCAAAACATATCACAGTATCATCTGACCGTGTTCCAATTTGTTTATAACCAGCTTTTTTATAAAGATAAAGATTTGCGGTACAAAAATATGGAGTTGCTAATTCTATATAAGCTGTATTGTGAATTTTTTCTATTAATCCCAGAACGTATATTCCGTAACCCTTATTTTGATATTCAGGTAAAATACAAAAATCATCCAATTCAGATTTATCACCTTGCTGCTCTAGCCTAAAAGTGCCAATAATAATGTTCTCTGATAGAATTAGATATGTTAGCCCCTCTTTTATGAATTTTTGATGATCACTGAATTGAGGCTTTGATAAGCTAATCCACCATTCCATCCAGGTAGGCATTTTGTCTGGCTCCGGTTTATATTTATTTTGCCCATCCTCATAAGCAGAAGCTACAATTTGAGATACTAATTCAGTATTTGTTTCTGTAGCTAATTTAATAGTAATATTAGAATATGATTTCTTTTCCATTCCATAGTCTCCTAACTTGCTAATATCTGTCGTCGTTCCTTTTTGTGTTAATTATACCATAATTATAACTATCCCTTCAGCAAATCGGAGTCTTATACCCCATAGTAGTGCAGTATGGCTTGACCGATATATTCTGCACTAC
>CAZUKR010000037.1:0-22580 GCA_964620885.1 uncultured Eubacterium sp. | reverse complement strand
CCTTTGTTTCGAAAAATTTGTAAATTGTTTTAGTCTCTGTTATACTTTGAATTGTAGGTACAAGAAGAAAGAGAGGCGATTCTATGAATGAGATTATAAAAGAACTATGTGAAATAGAAGAGCGTGCTGGTCAGATTATGAAAAATACAGAAAGTCAAAAGCAGGAAATCCAGAAGAAAAAGAAAGCAGAGGAGGAATTCACAATTCAGGAACTGCAGGGAGAGATCGAGGGAAGACTGACAATTTTGAAATCTGGACTAAATGAGCAGGCAGAACAGGAGATTCAGCATGTAATACAGAAAAATGAATCTATGATAGCAGAATTAAATCAAAAATATGATGAAAACTATGAAATGATTGCACTAAAGATTCTGGAGAGAATAATAGAGGTGTGAAAATGATGAAAGAATTATTTGCGTATAGTGGTTTAATCACTAAGACGAGAGCAATGCATGGAAGATTGCTGGGCAAAGAAGAATATGAACATATTCTAGAATTTCAAACAGTTTATGAAATTATTTCCTTTCTTCGCGAGCAGGAAAGCTATGAAAAGATATATAGCGGACGTGATGAAGTTCAGCATCGCGGTCAGGTGGAGGCACTGATTTATAAGTCTATTCTGGAAGATTACGAAAGTCTTTATCGATTTTGTAATCCCCAGCAGAGGAAAGCTTTAAAACTATATCAGGGGCAGCTGCAGTATGAAGAAGGTACAGAACCGGAACTGGATACGAAATATTTTACGGATGTATGGAAGAAAATCGGCACGTTTCGTCAGCCCCAAATGCAGAGCGTGTTGCGGGAAGTATTTGGAACCCAGATAGACTGGCTGAATATTATGTGGATTTATCGGGCAAAGCGTTTTTTTAATCAGAATGCAGTAGAAATATATGCAATGCTGATACCAGTTCATTATAAACTGAAAAAAACGGAAATCCGACAGATGGCAGAAGCACAGCAGGTTGGGGAAATTATAAAAATAGTAAGTAACACAGCTTATTTTAATGGAAAAGAGGCATTAGTACAGATTAAGGATGAGATTTCTTATCATGAAGTAATGAAGAAAATGTTTCGGAGAATTTGCGGAAAACATCCCGCATCCATGGCACCAATTTTTGCATACCTATATAACAAAGAACAAGAAATCCAGAACCTGACAACGGCTTTAGAAGGAATTCGTTATCAGGTATCTGAAAAAGATATTAGAACATTGATTTTAAGCAACGTATAAAAGATGGGAACGGAGGAAACATTGTGGTAGAAAAAATGAAATTTCTGCATATTACCGGTCGAAAAGATGATATAGACCGGATAATGAAGCGATATCTTAGCCGCTATGAGATTCATTTCGAAAATGCCCTGACCAATCTTGGAAGTTTGGAGAATATACGACCATTTGTGGAAACGAATATTTACAAAGATACTTACCAGGTAGGAAAAAGGCTCAAAGCGTATCTGGCGGAAGCCAAAACAGAGCGTAAAGCAGAATATACGGTACAGGAAGCAGATGAAATCATACGGCAGGCAGATGCCATGATACAAGGAAAGGTAAGAAAACAAAAAGAATTAGAGGAAGAGAACCAAAGGGTAAAAAGCTGGATGGCAAAAATTGCACCATTTATTGGGCTGGATATTGAATTTGGTACACTGAAAAAATTTCAGTTTATTGACTATAGGTTTGGAAGAATTCCTCTGGAAAATTATCATAAGCTTCATCATTATATTTATCAAAATCCATATAGCTTGTTTTATGAGTGCAACAGTGATAAAGAATATGTGTGGGGAATGTATTTTGTTCCTCGTGTGTATTTGGTGGAGCAGGAAGCGTTATATGCTTCCTTCCGTTTTGAAGATATCGCGATTCCGGATGATTTTGAAGAGACACCGAGAGAGGCATTTGCTCAAGGAGCACAGAAGATAGAGGCGAATGAAGCAGTATGGAATAAACTTCAAGAAGAAGTGAAAGAAATTCTGAATGAGAAAGCACAAGAGGTTCTTTCTGCATATGAAGAGCTAAAAACATATTGCGACAATTTTGGAATTCGCAAATATGCAGCCTGTACCATGAGTAAGGAAAGCGGAAAGGAATTCTATATATTATATGGCTGGATGAATTCGAAGGATGCAAAAAGTCTGGAAAAGGAAATCGATCAGGATGAGGCGATTCGTCTGATAGAAGAAGAGGTGGATGAGCGTGTGAGCACAAGCCCCCCCACCAGATTAAGGAATCCCAAGATATTAAAACCCTTTGAAATGTTTGTTGAAATGTATGGATTGCCCGCCTATAACGAGATGGATCCTACTTTGTTTGTAGCAATTACCTATACACTAATGTTTGGAATTATGTTTGGTGATGTGGGACAGGGTATGGTATTACTGCTGGGAGGCTTTCTATTATATCGAATAAAAGGAATGCGTCTTGCAGGTGTTGTATCTTTTGCAGGAGCATGCTCAGTATTTTTTGGATTCATGTATGGAAGTGTATTCGGATTTGAAGAATTGCTGCCTGCAATTTGGATGAGCCCCATGGATAATGTTATGACAGTGCTGATGATTGCGATTGGTTTTGGGGTACTGCTGATTCTTCTGGCAATGGTATTAAACATTATAAATGCCATACGGGCAAAGGAATACGGCAGGTTATTATTTCATCAAAGCGGTCTGGCAGGACTGATATGCTACGGTGCTGTAGCCGCCTGCGGAGTGTTAATTATAACGGGGCATGAACTTCCGGCCACCATTATTCTGGGGACGGCTGTGGGAGTTCCGCTAGTGGCAATCTTATTAAAAGAGCCATTGGGACATCTGGTGGAAAGAAAAGGAAAGATTCTTCCTGAAGGAAGTAAAATCATGTTTTTAGTGGAAGCACTGGTAGAAGGGTTTGATGTGGTGCTGAGTTATGCAACCAATACCATTTCCTTTGTCCGTGTAGGAGCTTTTGCACTGAGCCATGCAGGTATGATGGGTGTAGTAATGACACTGGCGGGATTAGAAAAAGGAAATCCCAACTGGGTGATAATCATATTTGGAAATATATTGGTGACAGGACTGGAAGGTCTTATCGTTGGAATACAGGTGCTGCGTCTGGAATATTACGAAATGTTCAGTCGTTTTTACAAAGGAAGCGGAAAACCATTTATATCATTTAAAAATAGAAAACAGTAATCAGGAGGAAATAGGAAATGACAACTAAAATTATTATTGTAGCAATATTATTATGTAGCATTATTATACCATTTGGAAGTTTTTTACTTAGTAAAAAGAAAGAAGGGGGCTTCAAAGCAGCTCTTTTCAGTAATTTATTTTTCTTCTTTGGAACCGTTCTGGTGGCAGATGTATTATTATTTAGTGGAAATGTCCATGCGGCAGAGGCTGTTCAGACCGTATCTAATGTAGAAGGCTGGAAATTTATGGCGGCGGCACTGTCAACAGGACTTTCCTGTATTGGAGCAGGTATCGCAGTAGCAAGTTCAGCAAGTGCAGCTCTGGGAGCTTTGAGTGAGGATTCCAGTATTATGGGTAAGGCCTTAATCTTTGTTGCCTTGGCAGAATCCATTGCATTGTACGGGTTATTAATTTCTTTTTCCATTCTGGGATAGAAGAACAGGAGGCTTTGATATGAAGATGTATCTGATTAGTGATAATAAGGATACTTATACTGGAATGCGTCTAGCTGGTGTAGAAGGAGTGGTGGTACATCAGAGGGAAGAATTACAGGAAGCCTTGGAACAAGTATTTCGGGACAAGGAAATTGGTATTTTACTTTTAACAGAGCTGTTGGCAAGAGAATTTCCGGATTTGATCGATGAGGTAAAGACAAGCCATAAATTGCCCCTGTTGGTAGAAGTTCCGGATCGCCATGGAACAGGAAGAAAAGAAGGTTTTATTACAGATTATATCAGTGAAGCCATTGGAGTAAAGTTATAGAAAGTGGTGCGAAAAATGCAGATAAAAGAAAAATTTGATATATTCCGGCAGTCAGCTATAGAGGTTGCAGAACAAGAGAGCAGAGCTGTTTTAGAACAGTTTACATTGAAGTATGATCAGGAATTGGAAACATTCAAACAAGAGAAACAGCATGAAATAGAACATACTTTTGAGGAAGCAAGGCTAAAAATTAGAAGAAAAATGAATCGGAAGGTATCAGAAGAAATAACAAGACAAAAAAAGATACTGGATGAATGTCAGCAAGAAAAAAAGCAGAAGTTGTTTGAGGTGGTAGAGAAAAAACTGGCTGAATATCAGAAAACAGAAGCATATGAAAAATATCTGATAGCAAAAATTAAAGCAGCAAAAGAGTTTGCCGGAGAAGAAATTATTATTTATATCGATCCAACAGATGCAGAAAAGAAACAGAGACTGGAACAGGAGACAGGAGCAGATCTTACCATAAGCCAAATTGAATTTGGCGGTGGAATTCGGGCAGTTATCCATTCTAAGAATATTCTGATGGATGAATCTTTTACCACCAGACTGGAACAGGAAAGGGATGCGTATACCTTTTAGCAGGAGGAGATCTACTTATGAATGTAACAGGAAAGATATATGGAATTAATGGTCCAATTGTAACCATAAAAGGAAATATTGGATTTAAAATGTCAGAAATGGTTTATGTAGGAGAAAGCCGTCTGATAGGAGAAGTAATTGCACTAACAAGGGAAGAGACAACCATACAGGTATTTGAAGAGACTACTGGAATTTATCCGGGAGAGATTGTAGAAGGAGCCGGAAAGGCAATTTCTGTTACTCTGGCACCGGGAATCATGGCAAATATCTTTGATGGAATTGAACGTCCCCTGCTATTAATTGGAGAAATAAATGGCTCCTATATACCAAGAGGTGTCAAGGTAGATCCGCTGGATAAAGAAAAAAAATGGCAGACCAGAATAACGGTAAAGGAAGGGACAAAAATTTCAGGAGGAACGGTAATAGCCGAGATTCCAGAAACGTCCGCTATTCTGCATAAGGTGATGGTGCCTCCAGGAACAGAGGGAACCGTAATATCAGTTGTACCGGATGGGGATTATACCATTGAAGAGCCGTTGGTTACCATACAGAATTCCAAAGGAAAAGAACAAGTATTTACGATGACACAGCAGTGGCCGATTCGTACACCAAGACCTATTTATAAACGGTATCCGGCAGATCGTCCGCTGGTGACCGGACAGAGAGTTCTGGACACCCTGTTTCCTATAGCAAAGGGAGGAACAGCGGCGATTCCGGGAGGGTTTGGAACCGGAAAGACCATGACACAGCATCAGCTGGCGAAATGGTCGGATGCTGATATTATTGTTTATATCGGATGCGGAGAACGCGGAAATGAGATGACCAATGTACTGGAAGAGTTTTCAGAATTGACAGACCCCAAAACAGGAAGTCTTTTGATGGAACGTACCGTATTGATTGCCAATACCTCTAATATGCCGGTAGCAGCCCGAGAAGCCAGTATTTATACAGGTGTGACCCTTGCGGAATATTATCGGGATATGGGATATCATGTGGCGATTATGGCAGATTCCACTTCCAGATGGGCAGAGGCTTTGCGGGAGCTTTCCGGAAGGCTTGAGGAAATGCCGGCAGAGGAAGGATTCCCAGCATATTTGGCGTCCAGACTTTCTGCTTTTTATGAACGTGCAGGATATGTGGAGAACTTAAATGGAACCGATGGAAGTGTTACTATAATTGGTGCAGTATCGCCCCAGGGAGGAGACTTTTCGGAACCGGTTACCCAGAATACAAAGCGTTTTGTGCGGTGTTTTTTGGCATTGGATAAATCCCTTGCTTATGGCAGGCATTATCCTGCAATTAACTGGCTTACAAGTTATACGGAATATCTCAATGACTTATCGCCCTGGTATACGACCAACGTAGGAACTGATTTTATTTCCTGCAGGAATCAGATTTTGGATATTCTGACCACAGAGAGCAGATTAAATGAAATTGTTAAATTAATCGGAAGTGATGTGCTTCCGGATGATCAGAAATTGCTCTTGGAGATAGCAAGAGTCATACGTTTGGGATTTTTGCAGCAGAATGCATTTCACGCGGAAGACACCTTTGTTCCCATGGAAAAACAGTTGAAAATGATGGAAATTATTTTATATCTGTATAAAAGATGCCAGAGCCTGATTAGTTTGGAAATGCCTATGGCATTACTGCGGGAGCAGAATATTTTTGAAAAGATTATATCTATCAAATATGATGTGTCAAACAAAGAGCTGTATAAGTTCGAAGAATATGAAGAAATGATAGATAATTTTTACCAGAACTTGATAGAAACCAATGCATAGGAGGAAATAACATGTCAATTGAATATCTGGGATTAAGTGAAATCAATGGTCCTCTGATTGTGCTGGAGGGAGTACAGAATGCCTTTTATGAAGAAATGGTAGAATTTGTAGTAGAAGGAAATAAGGTGAAGAGAGGAAGAATTGTGGTGCTGGAGGATGAACGCGCCGTAATTCAGGTGTTTGACACCACGGATGATATGTCCTTAAAAAACACCCATACCAGATTGACCGGACGTCCCATGGAAATTGGACTTTCAGAAGAGATATTGGGAAGGACATTTAACGGATTGGGAGAACCCATTGATGGAATGAACCGGATAAAACCGGAAGTAGTGCGGGATATAAATGGACTTCCGATGAATCCATGTACAAGAGAGTATCCCAAAAACTATATAAAGACTGGAGTTTCTGCTATTGATGGACTGACAACCTTAATTCGTGGGCAAAAACTTCCGATTTTTTCAGGAAATGGTCTTCCCCATGACCAGCTTGCTGCACAGATTGTAGAACAGGCATCTTTGGGAGAAGATTCAGAAGAAAAATTTGGTGTTGTATTTGCGGCAATGGGCGTAAAGTATGATGTGGCAGAATTTTTCCGGCAGAAATTTGAGGAAAGCGGAGCAGGTGCCCATGTAACCATGTTTTTAAACCTCTCCAATGACCCAGTTGTTGAACGGCTTATTACGCCGAAGGTTGCACTGACAGCAGCAGAATACCTTGCGTTTGAAAAAAATATGCATATTTTGGTTATTTTAACGGATATGACTTCCTATGCGGAAGCCATGCGTGAAGTTTCTTCATTGAAAGGAGAAATACCAAGCAGAAAAGGGTATCCTGGTTACCTGTATAGTGAACTGGCTTCTTTATATGAGCGGGCAGGAATTGTCAAAGGGGCCAAAGGAAGTGTTACACAAATTCCGATTCTCACCATGCCCAATGATGATATTACCCATCCGATACCGGATTTAACAGGGTATATTACAGAAGGACAGATTGTGCTGGAACGTTCTCTCCATCAGAGAAATGTATACCCTCCCATCAATGTACTGCCATCCCTTTCACGTTTGATGAAGGACGGAATTGGAGCACAATACACTCGGGAGGATCATCAGGATGTGGCAAACCAGCTATTTTCTTCCTATGCGAGGGTAGGGGAGGCAAGGAATCTGGCCAGTGTAATCGGTGAAGACGAGTTGTCGGAAACAGATAAGAAGTATTTAGAATTTGGAACTGCATTTGAGAAGGAATTTGTATCTCAGGGAGTGGCAGAGAACCGTTCCATAGATGAAACTTTGAATATGGGATGGAAATTATTGCATATCTTGCCCAAGGAAGAGTTAGACCGAGTTGATACGAAGATACTGGAAAAATATTTTGTATAGAAATAAAAAATAGGCAGGTGATAGTATGGATCCCAGGACATTTCCCACCAAAGGAAATCTGATACTGGCGAAAAGTTCTCTGGATTTATCGAAACAGGGATTTGAACTGATGGATAAAAAGAGAAATATTTTAATCCGGGAGTTAATGGAATTGATTGGTCAGGCAGTGGAGATTCAGAAGGAAATTGACAGAACCTTTACTTCTGCATATCGGGCATTACAGAAGGCAAATATTCAGATGGGTATTCATGAAGTAGAGTCATTAAGCCTTAAAATGCCGATAGAAGATTCCGTAAATATTAAGCGGCGCAGTGTTATGGGAACAGAGATACCCAAGGTAGAATATGAGAAACAGGAATTGAAACCTGTTTATGGGTTCTATGGAACCAAAATGGCACTGGATGAGGCTTGCCGGGAGTTTCAGGATGTGAAGGAGCTGGCTATGCGGCTTGCACAGATAGAAACTTCCGCCTACCGGCTTGCTTATAGTATAAAAAAGACGCAAAAAAGAGCAAATGCTTTGCAGAATATAACAATTCCGAAACATCAGACACTGGTAAAGGACATTCAGGACGCTTTGGAAGAAAAGGAAAGGGAAGAATTTACCCGACTGAAGGTAATCAAAAGGATGAAAGGAAACAAATGATGGAAGAAACGATTGGAGACCAGCAGCTGCCTGCTTTTCAGGTAATAAATGAAGTGAAAAAGGCAGTAATCGGCAAGGACGATTGTATTATCAAAGCAGTTGCTGCTATTCTGGCAGGTGGTCATATTCTCTTAAATGATATCCCAGGCGTGGGAAAGACCACACTTGCCATGGCGTTGTCCAAATCTATGTCTTTAAAACAGAACAGGATACAGTTCACACCGGATGTTCTTCCATCAGATATTACCGGTTTTTCTATGTACCAGAAAGAAACGGGAGAGTTTTTATATCAGCCCGGGAGTGCCATGTGTAATCTTCTGCTTGCAGATGAAATTAATCGGACATCTCCAAAGACCCAGTCAGCTTTGTTGGAGGTAATGCAGGAAAGAAAGGTGACGGTAGATGGAATTACCAGAGAAGTGCCCCAGCCATTCACTGTAATTGCAACTCAAAATCCTTTTGGAAGTGCTGGGACATGGATGCTGCCGGAAGCACAACTTGACCGTTTCATGATATGCCTGAGTATAGGATATCCGGATATAGAGGATGAAATTGCTATTATCAAGGGAAATCAGGAGAGAGAAGAAGTTTGCAGTATAATTTCCAGAGAAGAATTGATGAGGCTGCAGCAAGCAGTAAAAGAAGTGCAGGTACATGATGAGATATATCGGTATATTGGAGAACTGGTACATAAAACAAGAAATCATGAAATGATTGATTTGGGAATCAGCCCAAGAGGAACCATCAGCATTGTGCAGATGGCAAAGTCATTAGCCTTTCTGCGGCAGAGAGAATTTGTAATTCCTGAGGATGTAATGGATATATTTCTACCGGTCTGCGGACACAGAATTGTATTGAATACCAAGGCAAGGATTGCACATAAAGATGTGAAACAGATTCTGGATCAGATTTTACAGCAGGTAAAAGCCCCAAAGGCGGTTGGATGAAATGAGAAATATAAGCAAAGGAGTGCTATATCTGCTGGTAACAGCAGTAACATTATATATAGCAGTAATCTATAACAGTAAAGGAATTTTTTTATTATTTGGAGCAGAATTTTTCTTACCGCCTTTTTTTTATCGGCATTGCATGCTTATAAAAAAAAGGTGGATTTTTCTATTTGTATTCCAGAAATCATACAGACCGGAGAAGAAATAGGAGAAACAGGAATTGTAATAGAAAACAGTGGGAATATGTCTCTGGTCATAAAATGTGAGCTGCTGTTTCAAAATCTGCAAACAGGAAAACAATGGAAAAAGAAGATAAGAGGCAGTGCACCGGCAGGGAAACAAACATTGCTGCCGGTGGAGTGGAAAAAAATAGATGTAGGGATGTGGAATGTGTCCTGCAAGAGAATATGGATTTATGAGTGGAGCGGATGGTTTTGTGTAAGAAAAAAGGGCGAAAAGACAGGACAGGTTATCGTTTTGCCGGAACGCTTTGAAATAGCTGTTACAGTAGGAATTAGAACAAGATTGTTCCTTTCTGACGGAGAACTGTTTCATCCCCAATGGAAGGGAAATGATCAAACAGAAATATTGAATCTGCGGGAATATCAGAAAGGTGACAGGCTTAAGCAGGTACACTGGAAATTATCTGCCCGCAATAATATGATGATTGTAAAAGAAATGAGTATGCCGGTAGGCTGTGCAGTTGTATTTTTTCTTAATATGGATAATAGCAGAATGAAGCAGATGGAACAGAAGAATTATTGGGAGATTGTTTATAGCATTTCAGCAGGAATGTTAGAAGAGGATTGTTTTCATTATCTGGTGTGGTACGAAAGAAATGAAAAAAAAGTATTTCGTAAAGCAATACAGAGTCAGGAAGAATTGTATGAATTCTGGGTAGAACTGTCACAATGCCAGATGGGTGTCACTGATCTGAAATCACAGTATTCCGATGAGTTTTCAGGAGATACCTATGCATCCTTTCTGGAACTCAATGAGAAACTGGAACTTTTCTGTAATGAAAGAATGGAAGCAAAGTTCAAAGAAAAAAGTGTGAAGAAAAAGCTGCAGGAGATGGAACTGAAGTTATGAAAAAAAATATCTTACAGAAAAATAAGTCTATTCTGGAAAAGTTACAGGAGATAAGCTGCCTGTATGCTGTTATACTTGGAATTTCCGGTTGTCTGATCTCCGTTGTGGATGTAAGAAGCCCGTGGAAAATTTCTGCGGCCGCAGCTGCAATTATCTGCGGAGGTCATTTTATTGGAAGTTTTGGGAAAAAACAAAGATATATCATAACTGGCATGTGGATTGCAGGAATCATATTGGTGCTGAAAAACCAGTGGGAACTATTAGAAAACGGCGCAAAAGGTATTGCAAATCAAGTGATAGAAATTATAAATCACTATTACGGTACGGATATGCTGCTGTGGTACCAGAAAGAAAATATCAGGGATATACAGTGGTTCTTTTTATTGATACTTTTAGGGATCGGGATAATAGAGAGCCTTCTTTTTTATATCCGGAAAGAAAAAATCAAGTGGATGGCAAAGGCTGTTATTCCAATTTTGCTGATACTGGGCGGGCTGACATTGGGAAAGCCATGTTCTTTCTGGGGAAGTTTCTGGCTCCTGACCGCTGTATTTCTTGGAAAATTACTGCCAGTTGAAAAAGGAATGGGAAAAAATGCTCTCATTCTGGTAATCGTTATGGTGTTGGCTATAACAGTAACAGTTACCCCTTTCGGAGAATGGATCTTTGTGCGGTATCATGACTCATGGCATGAGCTGCAGGGAAAAATGGAAGACAGCATGATAGCAGTTGGGGAGCGTTTTTGGAACAGCACTCCTGACAGGCAGGCCCAGAAAGACATTGAACTCAGCAACAGTAAGCCGCAGCGAAATGGTACAGAAATGTTTTCCATTACATTGAAACGTCCTCCGGAGCATTCCCTTTATTTAAGAGGATTTATCGGGGAAACCTATGAGAATGGTAACTGGGATGCAGGAGAAGAACAGAGTTTTTCAAATCTGGCTCAAAGCCTTGGATATTCCAGTGAAGAATATGCCAGAATGATTCAGAATACGCCCTGTCAGTTATGGACGGAATCAGGAGTAGATATTCAAGAGATGCGGATAAATAAAAAAGAAGAGATATATGGGTATACACTCATGCCGTATTATAGTCTGCTTGAGGACGAAATGCAGGTGCGTAATGATGGAATCATAAGGCCGGATGAGCGGAAAGAATACGAAGTTCAGGGATGTGTTTCGGCTGCAAATGAGAAGCCCTGGATAGAGACCAGCGGACGAAAAGAAGTACCATGGCAAAAGTATGCAGCATATGTAAAAGAACATAATCTGGATTATCCGGATACTGGACTGGAACGTATGCTGGAAAAAGTTGAACAGGTGAAAGAGAACCAGCAATATCAGCAGGGACAGACACAGGAGCTGGTAAAAAATATTTTATGGGAAGATACCCAATATAGCCTGGACCTAAAAAAGCTCCCATCCGAAAAAGAGTTTGCGGAATATTTTTTGTTTGAGCAGAAAAAGGGATATTGTGTTCATTATGCTACAGCAGGAACCCTTTTATTTCGAATGTTTGGAATTCCTGCAAGATATGTATCAGGGTATGTGGTATATCCCTCTGATTTTACGGAGGACAGCGATGGAAATTATACAGCTGTGGTTACAGATGAAAGAGCTCATGCCTGGACAGAAATATTTTGGGAAGGGGCAGGATTTTACCCGGTAGAAGTAACACCATCAGACAATGTGCAGGAACAGGAAGATGGGGTTATGGGGCAGCAGGAAGTACAGGAAATACAGACACAGCAGGAGGAGCCGCCGCAGAAAGAAGAAGCAAAAGAGGAAGCAGGTAAGGAGCAGCTGGAAACCATAAAACAAGAGCAGCAGACAGGAGAAGGAGCAATGTCTCTGTGGACAAGGGAGACGGAAGAAGAAAGGATGCTTGCAGATAAAGAAATAAGCCGGAAAGTCAGAAATATCATTATTATATTGGCAGCAATGGCTGTGGCAAGAGCCATTTTAATACAGGCTGCTAAGATGCGCAGAACCCATGTATTGAAAAAAAAGCAGAAGATATTTTTGCAAAAGAATCGCTCCCTTGGAACCCTTGCACTGGGAAAAGAAATCTATCGTATATTAGAGGGAATAGGGTATGGGAAGAAGAAGGGGATGACAGAACTGGAGTATGGCATATGGCTTCAGGAGCAAAACATTCTGCCGGAACAGGAAATGGATTGGAATGAATTTATAACACTGCAGCAGCAGGTGGCTTTTTCTAAAAAACCAATATCAGAGGAGCAATGGAGTAATCTATGGAATTTATATGAGGATTTGAAGGCTTATCTGGTTCTGGGAGAGAACGCGAGAAAAATTTTATACTGGAAATACATAAAAATACTCTGTTGATTAACAGTGGTTATGATAACTGGCTGTTGTAATAAACTTGAAATTGTATTATAACTATATGGAGAGCTTTTTTGAGCGAGAAGAAATATGCAGACAGGCATATTCGAAGAAACAAAGAATAAAGTAATGACAATTATTTAGGAGGCTAATCATGCAAAAAATCAAAATGACAACACCGCTGGTAGAAATGGATGGGGATGAAATGACCCGAATCCTTTGGAAAATAATAAAGGATGAGCTATTACTGCCGTTTATAGACCTGAAAACAGAATACTACGATTTGGGACTCCAATACCGGAATGAAACAAATGATCAGGTGACATTTGACTCGGCGAATGCAACTAAGAAATACGGCGTAGCAGTAAAGTGTGCAACTATTACACCAAATGCAGCCCGTATGACAGAGTATGATTTGAAAGAGATGTGGAAAAGTCCAAACGGAACCATTCGTGCTATTTTAGATGGAACTGTATTCCGTGCGCCAATTACGGTAAAAGGAATTGAGCCATGTGTAAAGAACTGGAAAAAACCAATTACCATTGCACGTCACGCATATGGTGATGTATATAAAGCATCTGAAATGAAAATTTCAGGACCGGGAAAATGCGAACTGATTTATACTGCGGAAGATGGTACAGAGACAAGAGAGCTGATTCATAATTTCACAGGAGCAGGAATTATTCAGGGGCAGCACAACCTGGATGAGTCAATTGAAAGCTTTGCAAGAAGCTGTTTTAATTATGCATTAGATACCAAGCAGGATTTGTGGTTTGCTACCAAAGACACTATTTCAAAGAAATATGATCATACCTTTAAGGATGTTTTTCAGGAAATTTATGATGACGAATATGCAGATAAGTTTAATGCAGCAGGAATTGAATATTTCTATACATTGATTGATGATGCAGTAGCACGTATCATGAAGGCAGAAGGTGGATTTATCTGGGCATGCAAGAACTATGATGGTGATGTTATGAGTGACATGGTATCTTCTGCATTTGGTTCTCTTGCAATGATGACCTCTGTATTGGTATCTCCAGATGGATACTATGAATATGAAGCGGCACATGGTACGGTACAGCGCCATTATTATAAGCACTTAAAAGGGGAAGAAACCTCTACGAACTCCGTTGCAACTATTTTCGCATGGACAGGTGCTCTCCGGAAACGTGGTGAACTGGATCAGCTTCCAGAATTAAGTACATTTGCAGATAAATTAGAACAGGCATGTCTGTCCACCATTGAGTCTGGTAGAATGACGAAAGATCTTGCGCTGATTACTACCTTAGAAAATCCAACGGTATTAAACAGTGAAGGATTTATCAAGGCGATTCGCGAAACATTAGAGAAATCTTTATAGGATAAAAAGGAAAGAAGAGGAAACGAGCATGATTTTAGCATGCCAAAATATCAGTAAATCCTTTGGCACAGATGAAATCATACAACATGCATCTTTTCATATTGAAGCAAATGAAAAGGCGGCAATTGTAGGAATTAACGGAGCGGGGAAGACAACCCTGCTTCGGATTATTATGGGAGAAATGTCTGCGGATGGCGGAGAAGTAGTTCTTGCCAGAGATAAAACCATTGGATATCTCCCGCAGAATCCCGATGTGTCCGGGAATAATACGATTTATGATGAAGTGCTTTCCGCAAAGAGAGCACTTATTTCCATGGAAGAAAAACTTCGGAATATGGAAAGTAGAATGCATGAATACCATGGAAAAGAGCTGGAAGATTTTATGGAGGGATATAATCGTCTGAGTCATGAATTTAACATGCTTGGCGGGTATTCTTACCAGAGTGAGATTACAGGAATTCTGAAAGGATTGGGATTTACCGAAGAAGAGTTTGGGAAGCGTATGCAGGAATTGTCCGGGGGACAGCGTACCAGAGTATGTCTTAGCAAGCTTCTGGTAACAAAGCCGGATGTAATTCTTCTGGACGAGCCAACGAACCATCTGGATATAAACGCGATTTCATGGCTGGAAACATTTCTGCTGAATTATAAAGGTGCTGTGGTAATCGTATGTCATGACCGTTACTTTTTGGACAAGGTTGTAAGTAAAGTAGTGGAATTGGATCGTACCAAAGTGTCTGTATTTCAGGGAAATTATACTGACTATGCAGTGAAACGTGCACAGGCGCGTGAAGCACAGTTAAAGCAGTATTATAACCAGCAGCGGGATATCAAGCATCAGGAAGAAGTGATTACTAAATTAAAATCCTTCAACAGGGAAAAATCCATTAAACGGGCAGAAAGCAGAGAAAAAATGCTGGACAAGATAGAACGTCTGGAAAAACCGGTAGAAGAAAATACAGACATACATCTGAATTTGGAACCTAGGATTATCAGCGGAAATGATGTGCTTTCTGTAGAAAATTTAGCCAAAGCCTATCCAAACCAGAATCTGTTTTCTGATATTTCATTTGAGATAAAAAGAGGAGAACGTGTAGCGCTGCTTGGAGATAACGGAACGGGTAAAACCACAATTCTAAAAATTATCAATGATATGGTAGCGGCAGATGCTGGGCAGATAAAATTAGGATCCAATGTAAACATTGGGTATTATGATCAGGAGCATCAGGTACTTCATAAGGAAAAAAATCTGATAGAAGAAATATCGGATACCTATCCGAGTCTTACCAACATAGAAATACGGAATGTGCTGGCGGCATTTCTTTTTACCGGAGATGATGTATTTAAGAAGATTTCAGATTTAAGCGGCGGAGAAAGAGGACGTGTTTCTCTGGCAAAGCTTATGCTGTCAGAAGCCAATTTTCTCATTTTGGATGAGCCCACCAACCATTTGGATATTACTTCAAAGGAAATTTTAGAGCAGGCATTAAACAGTTATACAGGAACTGTCTTTTTCGTATCTCATGACCGCTATTTCATTAATAAGACTGCTACGAGAATTGTAAACCTTATAGGTGAGACAATCGTAAACTATATTGGAAATTACGATTATTATATGGAAAAACACCGGGAATTGACAAAGATTTATGTGGCAGAAAAAGTACAAGAATCAAAAGGTATAGAGGAAAGCAGCAATAAGACTGATTGGAAACAGCAGAAAGAAGAACAGGCAAGACTGCGGAAAATAGAAAACGAAAGAAAGAAGACGGAAGAAGCAATTGAAGAATTGGAGTTACATATCAGTGAGCTGGAAGAGGCTTTTTCTGATGAAGAAATTGCAACTAATTCTGCCAAGCTTCAGGAGCTGCACCAAGAATACGCCCAAGGCCAGCAGGAATTGGAGAAATTGTATGAAAAATGGGAAGAATTAATGTAGAGCAGATAAGAATGTTAATTCTTTAACACATTGACAGCCCTAACTGGATTTATTATAATAGTAATAAGTGTGTTGCATGGGAGTAATGCAGTTTAGGAGGAACGGCAATGGGAAAAGAAATATCACAGGCAGTAATTCGAAGAATGCCGAGATACTATCGTTATTTAGGAGAATTATTAGATGACGGTGTGGAGCGTATTTCATCCAATGAGCTCAGTTCACGTATGAAGGTAACTGCTTCCCAGATAAGACAAGATTTGAATAATTTTGGCGGTTTTGGACAGCAGGGGTATGGATATAACGTAAAATATTTATACGATGAAATTAGAAAAATTATGGGTATGAACCGGAAACACAACATTATTGTCATTGGAGCAGGAAATCTTGGCCAGGCATTGGCAAATTATGTAAAATTTGAAAAAAGAGGTTTTGTCATCATTGGTTTATTTGATGTAAATCCAGCTTTAAAAGGTGTTTCCGTAAGAGGAATTAATATCCGTATGATGAGTGAATTAGAGGAATACGTAAAGGAGAACCAGGTAGACATTGCAGCCCTTACGATGCCAAAGGGAAAGGCAGACGAAGTGGCAAATATGCTGGTAGATTCCGGAATCAATGCTATCTGGAATTTTGCGCATTTGGATTTAGAACTTCCGGAACATGTAGTTGTGGAAAATGTGCATCTTTCAGATAGTTTAATGCAGCTTTCTTATAATATTGCAAAGCAGGGAGAACAAAAGAATAGAAAGTGAGAAGATGGGTGAAAAAAAAGAACTAAATCCTGGTTTTGCATCGGCGGTGCAGGATAAGAAAATTCCATTGCTTATATTGGATCATAAATGGCACAATCTTTTTACTGATGATAGGAAAAGCAAACAGATTGTAAAGCTGGAGAAAAAAGCAAATGGATATTTACGCAAACAGGGGAAGCTGAATCAGGAAGTAAAGGAACTGAAAGGCCTGAAAGAAAGGCTGATGAAAAATATTATAGTAAACATGGATGAAATCGGAGAAGATGAACCGGAATCCAAAAAATTTCAAGAGAATAGGCGCTTGATTTCTGAGATTAATGAAAAACTGCGGTTATGCTTGTCAGAATTGGATGAATTACCGAATCAGCTGGATGCTGTGAATGAAGCTTTGATGATAGAGACCATGGAGTATTGCTATGGAAAAATGCGTGCAAATGAAAAAGAACGAGAAGAGATTTCAAAATGGATTGAGTACATTCGGCTGGAAGTGAAAAAGAATGTAGTACGAAAGCAGATTGTAGAGGACAAAAACAGGGAAATCTATTCTTATATGCACGATATTTTTGGTGCCCACATCATAGAAATTTTTGACTTGAAATATCACAAGGAGCCTATAGAGGAAGAAAAAAATAAGGGGGAATAAGAGACAGTCTTAGCAGAAAATAGTTGTTAGGAAGGTCTCTTCTTCTGCATTTACAGGAGGAATGTATATGAATATTCTGGTAGACAGCAAACAGATGAAGATGAGTGATGCCAATACCATTCATCATTTCAAGGTACCCTCTCTGGTATTAATGGAGCGGGCAGCTCTTTGGGTGGCAGAGGAGATTGAAAAGCAGACAGTGGTGGGGAGTCGTGTACTGCTGGTTTGCGGGGCTGGTAATAACGGAGGTGATGGTCTGGCAGTAGGAAGAATGCTATGGCAAAAGGGCTATTGCGTTACTGTAGTAATGCCGGGAGAGCATACCCGGATTTCCGAAGAAACACAGCAGCAGAAAGTCATATTGAAGGCCTACGGAATTGAAGTTTTAACAGAAATACCTGCGGAGTCTTTTGATGTAGTGGTGGATGCCCTTTTTGGTATAGGTCTTGCCAGAGAATTACAGGGAGTTTATCTGGAAACAGTAGATAAAATGAATGGTATGGAAGGATATAAAGTGGCCGTTGATATTCCATCGGGGATTCATGCAGATAGTGGGGCTGTTATGGGGACTGGGTTTCGTGCTGATGTTACAGTCACTTTTGCTTTCAAAAAGCTTGGTCTGGTACTTTATCCGGGGGCAGAATATGCTGGACAGGTAAAGGTAAAAGATATTGGTATTGGTCTGGAAAGTTTTTTAGAGGAACCTGTAAGATTTTGGGAACCGGAACAGAGGGATTTATTGAGAGTGCCCCAACGTAATGCTTATTCCAATAAGGGGACTTATGGAAAAATACTGGTTGCGGCAGGCTGTAAAAACATGGCAGGTGCGGCATTCCTAAGCGGAAAAGCAGCTTATATTACAGGGGCAGGGCTGGTTAGGATATATACGGAGGAGGCAAACCGTGAGATTATCCAACAGCTGCTTCCGGAAGCAGTTTTAGAAGTATACGAACCCGGTGAAGATTTTTTGAATGAATTAAAAGAATCAGCGGATTGGGCGGATGTTATAGTGGCTGGACCCGGAATCGGTACAGGAGAACCAGCAGTAAAAATCGTGAGAACCATACTGCTGAATGCCAAAGTACCGGTGATATTGGATGCCGACGGATTAAATATTGCAGCCAATCATAAAGAGTGGTTAAAAGAAGCTAATAGCCCAGTCATAATTACACCTCATTTAGGAGAGATGGCAAGGCTGGTAGAAAAAAGCATTTTTGACATACAAAAGCAGTTATTGCAGGTTGCGTGTCAATTTGCAAAAGAATATAATGTGATATGTATATTAAAAGATGCCAGAACAATTACGGCATTGCCGGATGGAACCGTTTATATAAATACCAGCGGAAATAATGGTATGGCAACGGCAGGAGCGGGGGATGTGCTGACAGGTGTTTTGGCAGGATTGATTGCACAGGGTCTGACACCGGAAACTGCGGCCCCTCTGGGCGTATATCTGCATGGAGCAGGAGGGGATTGTATTCTGACAGATACAGGATCATATGGCATGATGGCACAGGATATTGTTACAGGTGTAGGAAAGGTGATGCAGGAAACATCATTTGACAAGGAAGGGATTTGAAATGAAAACATACAGCAGAGTTTATGCAGAAATAAATCTGGATGCGGTTCTTCATAATATGGAAGAAATGCGCAGGCTGCTTAAAAAAGATACGAAAATTATGGGTGTTATTAAAACCGATGGGTATGGACATGGTGCAGTTCCAATCGGAAAGGAACTGGAAAAACTAGACTATACCTGGGGGTATGCAACGGCAACAGTAGAAGAGGCAGAAATACTAAGAAGAAATGGGTTGAAAAAGCCAATTTTAATATTAGGGGCAACCTTTCCGGAGCAATATGAAACATTAGCAGATTTTGAAATGCGTGCTGCGGTGTATTCGATAGAACAGGCAAAGAAAATAGAGCAGGCTGGGGCCAAAATGAATAAAAAAGTCACCATTCATGTTAAGATTGATACGGGATTGGGCAGATTGGGATTTCAGGTGACAGAACAGGCGGCAGATGAAATTGCACAGATTTCCCAAATGCCGCATATTATATTGGAAGGAATCTTTACACATTTTGCAAAATCAGACGCCAGAGACAAAACAATGGCGGGAGAACAGCTTTCGGGATTTGAAAAAATGCGTGAAATGCTGAAAGAAAGGAATGTAGAAATTCCGATGATTCACTGCGCTAACAGTGCTGCAATTATTGATATGCCGGAGGCAAATATGAGCGCAGTTCGGGCGGGCATCAGTCTCTATGGTATGTGGCCGTCAGATGAAGTGAGGAAAGAGAATATCAATCTGGTTCCTGTTATGTCCCTAAAGACCTGTATCATATTTTTAAAGGAATTAGAACAGGGAAGAACAATTAGCTATGGTGCTACTTATAAAACAACAAAAAAGCAGAGAATTGCAACTATCCCAATCGGATATGGAGATGGCTATCCAAGGAGTCTATCGAATAAAGGATATGTACTTATCCATGGGAAAAAGGCACCCATCTGCGGACGCATCTGTATGGATCAGTTCATGGTGGATGTAACAGAAATCCCAGAGGCAAAGGAAGGGGATATGGTAACTCTTATAGGAAAAAATGAAAATGAAGTGATCACAATGGAAGAGATCGGAGATTTATCCGGAAGATTCAACTACGAGTTTGCATGTGATTTAGGAAAACGCATTCCAAGAATATATCTAAAGAATGGAAAAATAACAGAAACAAAAGATTATTTTGGAGAGTAGACCGTATACACACGAAGAAATTGGGAAGAATAGGAAATAACCTATAAAAGTTTTGGAGTGTGATAAAGTGATTATTCATAGAGGAGATATTTATTATGCAGATTTGCGTCCGGTCATGGGATCGGAACAAGGAGGCATACGTCCCGTATTGATTATACAAAATGATATTGGGAACAGACACAGCCCTACTGTTATCTGTGCGGCGATTACATCAAAGATGAACAAGGCAAAACTGCCTACACATGTGGAATTGGATGCATCAAGATATGGTCTTGTGAAAGATTCAGTGGTACTGCTGGAGCAGCTTCGGACCATTGATAAACAGCGGCTGAAAGATAAAGTATGCCATTTGGACCATGAGATTCTGAAAAAGATAGATAAGGCTCTGGAAATCAGTTTGGAGTTATATACATAAATCTTGACGAATATTCTCTAAAATGGTATATTGCAAGTGTTTATTATGAAAAGCAAAATATAGCTATTAAGTACAAAAGTAAAAGGAGTTAGGGAAATGGATGATGGCGGGAGTCCGGTCATAGGACTTATTATCTTTTTGGTATTGCTGATATGGAATGGCATGTTGTATGGTTTTCTTACTGCGCTGGAGGAAATTACAGAAAGCCAGATAGAAAAACGGCAGGAACAAGGAAACAAACATGCAGTCTGGTTATTGAATGTTGTGGATTCTCCTTATAAGACCAGACACACGATTCAGATTATAGCAACTTTCATCAGTGTTTTTTTTGGAATTTATCAGGTGCGGCTTTTTGGAGGGATTTTGGTAAAAACCCTATTGCAGGAAGGGGCAGAAATGTATCTGCATATTCTGTGCTATGGGGGAACAGCAATAATTGGGATTTTTATTTTTACAGCAATAGGTATTCTTGCACCTCAAAAGATTGCAGCAAGAAGACCGGAACAGTGGTTGTTTATACTGGCAGGAACCATACGCGGAATGACAGTGATATGCAAGCCCTATTCCTATCTGGCAGAGAAAATTTCTAATCTTGTTGTAGGAGTGTTTGGGATAGACCCACATGCAAGTATTGATGATGTAACAGAAGAAGAAATCATATCCATGGTAAATGAGGGACATGAGCAGGGGGTGCTTCAGGCAAGTGAAGCGGAAATGATTCATAATATTTTTGAGTTTGATGATAAAGAAGCGAAAGATATTATGACTCACCGGAAACATATAGTTGCAATTGATGGGACTATGCAGCTTTCCAAGGTACTGGAGTTTATGCTGTATAAAAGCAATTCCAGATTCCCAGTGTATCTGGAAGACATTGACAATATCATAGGAATTATACATATTAAAGACGTCATGAAGCAGAGTCGTGATGAGCGGTATCAGAACTGGGCGGTACAGGATATCCCAGAACTTGTGAGGAATACCGTATTTATTCCGGAAACAAGGAATATCAGTCAATTGTTTAAGAGCATGCAATTTCAGAAGATTCACATGGTAATTGTTGTAGATGAATATGGTCAGACTGCTGGAATCGTAGCAATGGAAGATATTTTGGAAGAAATTGTTGGAAATATTCTGGATGAATATGACGAAGAAGATACTATGATTGTAGATCAGCCGGATGGAAGTTATATTATGAATGGAATGGCTCCTTTCGATGAAGTATGTGATATGCTTCAGATGAAAAGGAAAGAAGATGATTATGAAACCTTAAATGGCTATCTGATTTCTGTAATTGATAAGATTCCAGGCGAGAATGAGCAGTTTGAGGTAGAAGATTGCGGCTGGCATTTTCATGTGGTTGCCGTTAAGAATAAGATGATTCAGACTGTAAGGGTGACCAGGGTAGAAACGTTGCCCAAAGTAGAGAATGACACAGCCGGGCAAGATACTTGTCAGGCAGAACATAAAGTGATAGAATAGCAAAGACTGACTGTATGGAATAAGTACAGTATATAAAAATCATAAGAAAACAGATATAGAAAAGAGGAAAAACAATGTCAGGACATTCTAAATTTGCAAATATTAAGCATAAAAAAGAAAAGAATGATGCAGCAAAAGGGAAGATTTTTACTGTTATTGGAAGAGAAATTGCAGTTGCAGTAAAGGATGGTGGATCAGATCCAGATAATAACAGCAGATTACGTGATGTTATTGCAAAAGCAAAGGCAAATAATATGCCAAATGATACCATCGAAAGAGGAATAAAAAAAGCGGCAGGAGATGCGAATTCTGTTAATTATGAATTTGTATCCTATGAAGGATATGGACCAAATGGGATTGCAATTATTGTAGATGCCTTAACAGATAATAAGAATCGTACTGCAGCAAATGTAAGAAGTGCATTTACAAAGGGAAACGGAAATGTAGGAACACCAGGCTGTGTATCTTATATGTTTGACAAAAAGGGCCAGATTATTGTAGATAAAGAAGAATGCCAGATGGATGCAGATAGCT
>CAZUKR010000036.1:0-23092 GCA_964620885.1 uncultured Eubacterium sp. | reverse complement strand
TGGTTTCCCAAAGCTGTTCCGCATCCATTTCTCCAAGACCTTTATAACGCTGAATTTTGTTGCCTCCGTCACGTCCAATTTCTTCCATAATTTTATTTAATTCCGTATCATCATAGGCATACCATACTCTTCTGTTTTTTTCTACTTTATACAGTGGTGGTTTTGCCAGATATACATGCCCCTGTTTGATTAACTCAGGCATAAAGCGATATAGGAAAGTCAGCATCAATGTACTGATATGAGCACCATCCACATCCGCATCTGTCATAATAACAATTTTATGGTATCTTAATTTGGATATATCAAAATCTTCATGAATACCGGTACCAAAAGCTGTAATCATCGCTTTTATTTCTGCATTTCCATAGATTCTATCCAGTCTTGCCTTTTCTACATTTAAAATCTTACCACGAAGTGGTAAGATAGCCTGAGTTGCACGGCTTCTTGCAGTTTTTGCAGAACCACCCGCAGAATCTCCTTCGACTATAAAAATTTCGCATTTTTCAGGATCTTTATCAGAACAGTCTGCCAGTTTACCTGGGAGGGACATTCCCTCTAAAGCTGTCTTTCTTCTGGTTAAATCTCTTGCTTTTCTTGCTGCTTCTCTGGCGCGCTGTGCCAGAAGTGATTTCTCACAAATTACTTTTGCAATAGTTGGATTCTGCTCCAGAAAATAAGTAAGCTGCTCACTTACTACATTATCAACTGCACCCCGGGCTTCACTATTTCCAAGCTTTTGTTTCGTCTGGCCTTCAAACTGTGGGTCTTCAATCTTGACACTGATAATAGCAGTCAGACCTTCTCGGATGTCGTCTCCGGAAAGTGCTGCCTCGTTTTCTTTTAAAATCTTATTTGCTCTTGCATAGTTATTAAAAGTCTTAGTCAGTGCATTACGGAAACCGGAAAGATGAGTACCTCCTTCTGGAGTTGTAATATTATTTACAAAACTGTAGGTTCCATCATTATAAGAATCATTATGCTGCATTGCAACTTCTACATAAACTCCATCTTTTTCCCCTTCACAATAAATTACTTCCGGGTAAATTGCTTCCCTGCTGCGGTTTAGGTAAGTAACAAATTCTTTGATACCACCTTCATAATGGAATTCTACCTCCTGCTCCTGATTGCTTCTTTCATCCACAAGACGTATTTTTATTCCCTTGGTTAAAAATGCCATCTCTCGCAAACGTCGTTTTAAAGTATCATATTCATACACGATTTCTTCAAAAATACTTTCATCCGGAGAAAATGTTACTCTGGTTCCTGTTTTTTCTGCTTCACATTCGCCCACTACTTTTAAGGGGTACATGGTATGTCCCCGTTCATAACGTTGCTGATATACTTTTCCTTCTGAAAAAATCTCAACTTCAAGCCAGTTAGAAAGTGCATTTACTACAGATGCACCTACACCATGGAGACCACCGGATACTTTGTATCCCCCGCCGCCAAATTTTCCTCCTGCATGCAACACTGTAAATACTACCTCTACTGCCGGAAGACCTGATTTATGGTTAATTCCTACCGGAATACCACGTCCATTATCAATAACAGTAATAGAATTATCTTCATGAATCTGAACTTCAATGGTATCACAATGTCCTGCTAATGCTTCATCTACTGCATTATCTACAATTTCATATACGAGATGATGCAGACCTCGTAAAGATGTACTTCCAATGTACATTCCAGGTCTTTTACGAACTGCTTCCAGTCCTTCCAGAATCTGTATCTGATCCGCTCCGTACTCTACATTTGTATTTGTATCTGTACTCATAATTCCTCCAATTCCTAGAGACTGTTTTGCGCCTCTACCGTTCCATTCACTACTTTAAAAATTTTATCTATTTCAAATCTGTTTTTAACAAACTCATCCAATCCTGTACAGGTAATAATTGTCTGTATATCATGAATGCTGTTTAACAGAAAATTCTGACGGCTGCTGTCTAATTCCGATAATACGTCATCCAGAATTAAAACAGGTGTTTCTTTTATTGATTTTTTAACCAGTTCTATTTCAGACAGTTTCAAGGATAATGCACAACTTCGCTGCTGTCCCTGGGAACCAAATCTCCGGGCATCAATATCATGAATCATAAAACAAAGATCATCCCGATGGGGTCCTATAGAGGTCTGCCCAAATTTTAAATCTTTGTTTCTGCATTTTGCCAACTCCTGTTCCATATTTTCTTCCAATACGTTGGGCTCATATTTTAATAAAAGTTCTTCCTTATTTCCTGAAATTTTTTTATGAATTTTATAAACAATACTGTTTAATTCTTCTACAAATTCTTTTCTGGTTCTAATAATTTCTTTTGCATGATCTATTAACTGTATATCCCATACTGATAAAGTGTCCAGAAGGTCCGGCCGAAAGTTAATATCTTTCAGCAGCCTATTTCTCTGATTCAGTATTTTATTATACTTTGTGAGATGATACAGATAGATTTTATCCAATTGACAAAGTTCGAAATCCAGAAATCTTCTTCTCTCCGATGGACCATTTTTTATAATATTCAAATCCTCCGGTGAAAAAAATACAATATTTAAAATTCCAAAAAGCTCTGAAGCTTTTTTAATGGGCATTTTGTTAATCGCAATTCCTTTAGATTTATTTTTCTTCAAATGCATATCAATCTGATAATCCAGCCCATCTTTTTCCACTATAGTAAGGATATGGGATTCTTCCTGGCCAAACTGGATTAATTCCCTATCCTTACTTCCTTTATGGGACTTTGTAGTTCCACTTACATAAATAGACTCCAACACATTTGTCTTTCCCTGGGCATTATCTCCATAGAGAATATTGGTACCTTTATCAAATTCTATATGCAGTTCTTCATAATTGCGAAAGTGACTTAACGCAACGGATTTTAAAATCATTTTGTAATTTTGATTGTTTCTCCTTCAAAAGAAACAACATCTCCGTCTACTAATTTTTTACCTCTTTGATACTCCACCTCACCATTCACAGTCACAAGGCCATCCTTTATCACCAGCTTTGCCGTGACCCCGGAGTCTACTAAACCGGCTACTTTTAATGCCTGGCCCAATTTAATAAACTCATCTCTTAATTTAATTTCTTCCATCACAATTCCTCGATTCTATGAAGACTAATTAGCTGTAGCATTGAAGTTTACCGGAAGAATCAGGTAAATGAAATTCTCATCATCGTCCTTTATAAAGCATGGTGCCTTTGGATTTACCATATAGAGGGTAACTTCTTCTTCATCGATAACACGAAGAGCATCAATAAAGAATTTTGGATTAAATCCGATTAAAATATCTTTTCCATCTTTCTGAATATTAATATCTTCATTCATGGAACCAATAAATGAATTTATTTTTAATTCCATCGTTTCATCGGTGACATTCATGATAATTGGTTTTTTGTCTCCTTCTTTTACCAGAAGGGTAGCTCTGTCAATACAGTTTAGCAGCTCACGCTTATTTATCTTAATCTTTGTTTCATAGTCGGAAGAAAGCATCTGCTCAATTTTAAAATATTCTCCTTCAATCAGACGTGAAACAACGGTAGTATTGTCAAACTCAAATACAATGTGGTTATCGGTAAAGAATATATTAACATCTTCGTTTGCATCTCCAGGTAGAATTTTACTTACTTCCTGCAGTGTTTTTCCTGGAACTACTACTTTGTGATTATCGTATACTTCTTTTAATTCAATATTACGTATGGAAATACGATGTCCATCCAGTGACACTACTTTCAATTGATTTTCCTTGATTTCAAATAACTCACCTGTCATCAGCCTGTTATTATCACTGTCTGCAATAGAAAAGATAGTCTGACGAACTACTTCTTTCAGAGTAAACTGTGAAAGAACAATAGAATGGTTTCTTTCGATATATGGAAGATAGGAGAAATCCTCTCCTGATTTTCCAATAATATTAAACTTTGCTTTTTCACAGGTAATGATGGTTTTAAAAGATGCATCTGTTTCTATAGTAACTTCATTATCAGGAAGCTTTCTTACAATCTCAGAAAAAATCTTTGCGTCTAATGCGATTACACCTCGTTCTGCAATTTCTCCCTCAATCTTTGTTTCAATTCCTAATTCCATATCATTTGCAGTTAATTTTATTTCATTGGTAGAAGCGTCAATTAAAATACATTCTAAAATAGCCATAGTAGTTCTAGAAGGTACTGCCTTAGAGACAATATTTACGCCGTGTAATAAATTAGATTTGGAACATATGATTTTCATGTTTGTGTATAACTCCTTCCTGAGCTTTAAGATATATTTATAATTAGAGATTCGTAGTCTTCGTCATAGGGGGTGTTTATAAGTTTATAAGTTCGAAAAACCCTTTATTTCATATACTTTAAGGTGGATGAACTTACTGTATAACTCTGTGAGTTTCATCTTGAAATGCCTTGGATAAGATGTGAATAAAAAATATTGCTTAATTTTCGAAATAGTAATTATAACTCCGTAAAAGGTATAATTAAGGGCTTATCAAGGTATTTCAACAAGGGTAGTTTATAAGTTGTCCACAATTGTTAATTTGGATTAATTTTCTTTTTAATGGTTTCAACTAAGTTAGCAAAAGTTTCGTTTTTATCATATTCCAGAGAAATCTTTTTGATACCGTGAATAATTGTGGAATGATCACGTCCTCCAAGTAATGAACCGATGGTTTCTAAAGGTGTATCCGTCATATTTTTGCAAAGGTACATAGCAATCTGACGTGGTCTTGCTATTTCACTGCTTCTGTTTTTGGAAATCATCTGATCGCTAGAAATATTAAAATGTTCTGAAACAATTTCAATTACAAGTTGAGGAGTAATCTCTCTCGGCTTATTTGGAGAAATAATATTTTGTAATTCTCGTACCGCAATTTCCATAGTAATATCTGTATGTTCCAGATTGGAAAAAGCAAGAAGTTTATTTAAAGCGCCTTCCAGCTCACGAATATTGGACTTAATGTTAGTTGCAATATAATCTAAAATATGATCATCTAGCTGAAAGCCATCAACTTCTTCTTTTCTACGCAAAATAGCCATTCGCGTTTCATAATCTGGAAAACCGACGTCAGCAAGAAGTCCCCATTCAAAACGGGAACGAATACGTTCTTCCAAAGTTTCCATTTCTTTTGGTGGTTTATCAGAGGATAAGATAACCTGCTTTCCGGCAGAATGAAGTACATTAAAAGTGTGGAAGAATTCTTCCTGTGTACTTTCCTTTCCTATAATAAACTGTACGTCGTCAACCATTAATACATCTACAGTACGATATTTGTCTCGAAGTTTTGTCATTGCAGATGCATTACCGTTACGAATGGAATCAATTACTTCGTTGGTAAATTCTTCGGAAGTAACATAAAGTATTTTTTTATCTGGATGCTGGCTTAAAATAAAATGTCCAATAGATTGCATCAAGTGAGTTTTTCCAAGTCCCGGTCCTCCATAAATATAAAGGGGATTGTATACTTGTCCCGGAGTTTCGGCTACAGCAAGAGAAGCTGCATGGGCAAACTTATTATTTTCCCCAACAACAAAAGTCTCAAAGGTATAGTTTGGATTCAAGTTGGTTTTATCTGAATTTGGAATGAATTCAGGACTTTTACTCCGGAAAGACTTAATAGATCTTGCCTGTTCGGGAAGAATAAATTCAATTTCGTATTCAATTCCTGTAATTTCAGCAACTGCTACCTTAAAAGGAAGTGTATATCTCTTTGAAATATAATTAACACCAATCTGTTCGGAAGGTACAAGTATGTAAAGTTTCATAGATTCAATGCTATAAACACTTAAAGGTTTTAAAAAAGTATCAAAAGCAATGTCTGAAATTTCATATTCTTCTTTTACAGTGTGTAAAATCTCATTCCATTTTTCTAAAATAAGTTCCATATAATTCTCCAAGCTTCTTTCAATTTTATAAATTCATAATCTTCCACACTCTATATTAAACCAAATCGCCTAAATAATCAAATAGAAAATTATAGAGGTATAGGGGGTTGGCTAAATAATTATAACACCTTAATTTATCAAAAAATGTATTATAAACATATCTACAGTGTGAAAAATATTGAATATTTAAGGGATGAGGTAAACTTGAATTAATGTATAAACATGATATCAAAAAGTTTTCCACAAGTTATCCACAAATTATGGATAACTTTATGTAAACATCAAAAATGTTTATAATATGTGGATGAAATGAGTTCCTTCCTTATTATAATACAACGTGTTAGTTTTGTGGAAAACTTTTTTTCATGAAAATATGTAAAGTAACTAGATGTTGATAAAAGAATTTATCCTATTATATATATAGTGGTGGTAATTATTTGAAATGAAAAAAGTTCGGAAATAGCTTGACTTAAGGGGATTTTTTGTTATAATCAAAAGTGATGTTTTTTAACGTAGAGGAGGTGGATACCTGTGAAAATGACATTTCAACCAAAAAAGAGATCAAGATCCAAAGTTCATGGATTTAGAGCAAGAATGAGTACAGCAGGCGGAAGAAAAATATTGACTGCTAGAAGATTAAAAGGAAGAAAAAAATTATCAGCTTAGGCCACAGCTATGTGGTCTTTCTTCTTACGTAGATAATTAGGGATTGAGTTTATATGAAATTTTCGGAATCATTGAAAAAAAATAGCTATTTTCAGAAGGTGTATAAAAACGGGAAATCGTATGCAAACCGTTTTTTTGTGATGTATGTTCTGGAAAATAATCTGGAAAGAAACAGATTAGGAATATCAGTTAGTAAAAAAGTAGGAAATAGTGTTATTAGACATCATATTACAAGATTAGTTAGAGAAGCATACAGACTACAGGAAGAGATGTTCAATAGTGGTTTGGACATTGTAGTGATTGCAAGAGGTTCAGCAAAAAATATAACATATCATGAAACAGAAAAAGCGTTGGTGCATCTTGGAAATCTTCATCATATTTTAACGAAATAATAGTATAATCGATTTATGAGCAAGCAGCATGGCAGATTATGATTATCTTCTGTGTGTTAAAAAGTAGAAAAGAAGATGGAATATTTTGAAAAGAATATTAATTGCAATAATAAAGTTTTATAGAAAATATTTATCACCGTTAAAAACCACCAAATGCCCTTATTATCCAACTTGTTCTACTTATGGACTTGAAGCGATTGAAAAACATGGAGCATTAAAGGGTGGAATTTTGGCTGGGTGGAGAATATTGAGATGTAATCCCTTTTCAAAAGGAGGATATGATCCAGTTCCATAATTTAGGAGGTTATTTACATTGACACAAATTATTTTAACCCAGTATTCCGGTAAAATTATTGGACCTATTGCTAAATTGATAGGTTATATTATGAATTACCTGTATATGTTTCTGGATAATGTCTTTGGAATTCAGAATATAGGTCTTTGTATTATTTTATTTACTATCATTATTTATTTAGCTATGCTTCCGCTTACATACAAACAGCAGAAGTTTTCAAAACTGTCACAGAAAATGCAGCCGGAACTACAGGCAGTTCAAAAGAAATATAATGGAAAAAAAGATCAGACATCTATGGCGAAAATGAATGAGGAAACCCAGGCTATCTATGGAAAATATGGTGTTTCTCCAACAGGCAGCTGTATTCAGATGTTAATTCAGATGCCAATTCTTTTATCAATGTATCGTATTATATATAATATACCTGCTTATGTAAGCAGTGTAAAAGAAGTTTATACTCCATTGGTAGATAAGATTATGAACGTATCCGGATATCAGGATACTATGGGTGAATTTTTATCAAATGTAGGAGTAAATACAGTAAAGTTAAACTTTGAATCAGCTTCTACGACATCTAATTCTATTATAGACGTACTTTATGCAATTCCAAGTAATGGGTGGGATATACTTAAGGATAGTTTTACAGGATTAACTGATATTATAAATACAACATCAGCAGAAGTATCCCATTTAAATAATTTCCTTGGAATTAGTATTGCAAACTCTCCGTTATCTTTAATTAAAGACGGCTGGGGAGATAGAAATTATATATTAATTATCGGAGCGCTCTTAGTTCCTGTTGTTTCTTATCTTACTCAGGTAATTAATATTAAGTTAATGCCTACAGCAGGCGCTGTCAATGGTAATGATGGTATGGGAAAACAGATGAAGACCATGAATATGATGATGCCATTTATGTCATTATTTATGTGTTTCGGTGTCCCGGTAGGTCTTGGTATTTACTGGATTGCTGGTGCAGTTGTTCGTTGTGTACAGCAGCTTGTTATTAATAAGCGTATGCAGAATTTGGATTTGGATGTTATTATAGCAAAGAACCAGGAGAAGGTAAAAAAGAAAAAAGAAAAAAAGGGAATTTATCAGAATCAGATTACCAATGCAGCAAAGATTAATACGAAGAAAATTCCAGAACCTATAAACGCAGAAGAAAGAGAAGAAAAACTCCGTCAGTCTGAAGAATTTGCAAAGCAAGCAAAAAAAGGAAGTCTTTTAGAAAAGGCAAATATGGTAAAGGAATTCAATGAACGTAACAATAAGTAGGGGGAATTACTATGGATTTTATTGAATTAACAGCGAAAACAGTAGATGATGCAATTACAGAAAGTCTGATAAAGCTTGGTACAACCAGTGATAAAATTGAATATGAAGTGATTGAAAAAGGAAGTGCTGGTTTTTTAGGATTTGGAAGTAAATTAGCAAAAATTAAGGTTCGTAAAAAATCTACCGTGGAAGACTTTGTACGTGATTTCTTAAATGATGTATTCCAGGCTATGGATATGGAAGTAGAAATTATAATCAAAAAGAGTGAGGATGAGAAAAATATTGATGTGGAATTAAAGGGAACTGAGATGGGCGTTTTAATTGGAAAACGTGGACAAACTTTGGATTCACTTCAATACTTAACAAACCTTGCAGTTGGAAAACAGGTAAATGAATATGTTAAAGTAAAGCTGGATACGGAAGATTACCGGAAGAGAAGAAAAGAAACTCTGGAAAATCTTGCAAAGAATATTGCCTATAAGGTAAAAAGAACAAAACGTCCAGTTTCCTTAGAACCAATGAATCCATTTGAAAGAAGAGTAATTCATTCTGCATTACAGAATGATCGTTATGTAAGTACACACAGTGAAGGTGAAGAACCTTACAGACATGTGGTAATTACGCTAAAAAAATAATTTATTGTAATCAGGCTTTCTCAAGAAATGACAGTATGTTATAATTGAGAAAGCTTTTTTTATATGATAGAAATATATTGTTATAATAAAGTATGTAAAGAGGAGCATTTATGAAAATAGATACCATTGCAGCAATTGCAACAGCTATGACAAATTCAGGAATAGGTATTGTGCGAATTAGCGGAGAAGAAGCTTTTTCTATAATTGATAAAATATATCGTTCTAAAAAAGGAAATAAAATATTATCGCAGATGAAAAGCCATACGGTACATTATGGCTATATTTGTGATGGTGAAAAAACAATAGATGAAGTAATGGTACTGATTATGAAGGGGCCCAATAGTTATACAGCAGAAGATACAGTAGAAATAGATTGTCATGGTGGAACTTTGGTGATGAAGAGAATTCTGGAAACTGCAATTAAGTATGGAGCCAGACCGGCAGAACCAGGAGAATTTACTAAGAGGGCTTTTTTAAATGGAAGAATTGATTTGTCTCAGGCGGAGTCTGTGATAGATGTAATAAATGCAAAAAATGATTTTGCATTAAATTCTTCTATAAGTCAGCTTCAGGGAAAAGTAAAAAATAAAATAAAAGATATTCGTGGAAAAGTGATTAATGAAATTGCTTTTATAGAATCGGCTTTGGATGATCCGGAACATATTTCTATAGAGGGGTATGGAGAGAATCTTATGGAGACTATGAAGGAAGTTTCGGCAGAAGTAGAAAATCTTTTAGCTTCTTCTGAAAATGGTGAACTATTGAAAGAAGGAATTAATACTGTAATTATAGGAAAACCAAATGCCGGGAAATCTTCTCTTATGAATGTATTATTGGGAAGAGATAGAGCTATCGTAACAGATATTGCTGGAACTACCCGGGATGTATTGGAAGAACAGATTAACCTGAATGGAATCACTTTAAATATTGTAGATACGGCCGGAATTCGTGACACAGATGATATTGTAGAGAAAATAGGAGTAGACAAGGCAAAAGAATATTTATTAAATGGAGATTTAATAATATATGTAGTAGACTCTTCAACAGAGCTGGATGAGAATGATGAAAAAATTATTTCCATGTTATCAGATAAAAGAGCTTTGATTATTTTAAATAAATCTGATTTATCTCAGATAACATCAGAGCAGGTAATAGGAGAAGTATTGAAACAAAATAATATAGAAAAATCGGTAATTTCTATTTCTGCGAAGAAACATACCGGAATTGATAAATTAGAAGATACCATAAAAGAAATGTTTTTCCAAGGAGAAATATTATTTAATGATGAAATATATATTACAAATGTACGTCAGAAAACAGCGTTAAATTCAGCTTTAGATAGTTTTCGTATGGTACAGCAAAGTATTGATAATGGGATGCCGGAAGATTTCTACTCCATTGATTTAATGAGCGGTTATGAAGAGTTGGGAAGTATTATCGGAGAAGCATTAGGAGAAGATCTTGTAAATGAGATATTCTCAAAATTCTGTATGGGAAAATAATAATTACCATTTAATGAATCTATAAGCGGTAACTTAATACAAAATTAGGAAAGAAGGATAAAATATGTCTTGTATTATTGAAGAATATGATGTTTGTATTGTTGGAGCAGGCCATGCTGGTTGTGAAGCTGCCCTTGCCTGTGCAAGACTGGGACTGAGCACAATTGTATTTACTGTAAATATAGAAAGTATTGCCTTGATGCCCTGCAATCCAAATATAGGAGGAAGTTCTAAGGGCCATCTGGTGAGAGAGATAGATGCCCTTGGCGGGGAAATGGGAAAAACGATAGATAAGACATTTATTCAGTCTAAAATGTTGAATATGTCAAAGGGACCTGCAGTTCATTCACTCAGAGTTCAGGCTGATAAGGCAGAATATAGTAAGGTAATGAGAATGACCATGGAAAGTACAGATAATCTTACCATTCGCCAGGCAGAAGTTACAGAGATAATTGTAGAAGATGGAGTAACAAAAGGAGTAAAGACTTTTTCGGGAACTGCTTATCATAGTAAGGCTGTTATACTTTGTACCGGGACATATTTGAAGGCAAGATGTCTTTATGGTGATACGGTAAGTCATACTGGTCCAAATGGTTTACAGTCAGCAAATTATCTAACAGAGTCGTTAAAGTCAATTGGCGTAGAAATGTTCCGCTTTAAAACCGGTACTCCGGCAAGAATAGATAAACGTTCTATTGATTTTTCCAAAATGCAGGAACAAAAGGGAGATGAGAAGGTAGTACCATTTTCTTTTACGACAAATCCGGAAGATGTTCAGATTTCACAGGAATCTTGTTGGCTTACTTATACTAATTTAAAAACACATGAGATTATTAAAAATAATCTGGATCGTTCTCCTCTTTACTCAGGAATGATAGAAGGAACGGGTCCAAGATATTGTCCTTCTATTGAAGATAAGGTTGTAAAGTTTGCGGATAAGGAAAGACATCAGGTATTTATTGAGCCTGAAGGGCGATTTACCAATGAAATGTATATTGGCGGTATGTCCAGTTCTCTCCCAGAGGATGTGCAGTATGAGATGTATCACACTGTTTCCGGATTGGAGAATGCAAAGATTGTGAGAAATGCTTATGCAATTGAATATGATTGTATTAATCCACGTCAGCTTTACCCTACACTTGAGTTTAAGAATGTGAAAGGTCTTTTTTCAGGAGGTCAGTTTAATGGAAGTTCAGGTTATGAGGAAGCTGCAGCTCAGGGATTAGTGGCAGGAATTAATGTAGTCATGTCTATTAGAGGAAAAGATTGTCTTGTATTGGATCGTTCAGGATCTTATATTGGAGTATTGATAGATGATCTTGTTACAAAGGAGAATAAAGAACCTTACCGCATGATGACTTCAAGAGCGGAATATCGCTTAATTTTACGTCAGGATAATGCAGATTTGCGCCTTTCCAGAAAAGGATATGAAGTTGGGTTGATAAGTCAGGAGCGTTATGACTGGATTGTGGAAAAAGAAAGATTAATTCAGGAAGAAGTGGAAAGAGTTACTCATGTAAATATTGGAGCCAATGCCAAGGTTCAAAAGTTACTAGAAGAACATAATAGTACTTTATTAAAAACAGGAACTACTTTGGCAGAGTTAATCCGCAGACCGGAATTATGTTATGAAGATTTATCTGATATAGATGTGGAACGTCCACAGCTTGCATATGATGTAATTGAGCAGGTAAATATCAATATTAAATATGATGGATATATTAAGCGTCAGATGAAACAAGTGAAAGAATTTAAAAAGCTTGAGAATAAACAGCTGCCACCGCATTTTGATTATGATTTGGTAAATAGTCTTCGCATAGAAGCAAAACAAAAGTTAAATTTATATCAACCAGTAAATTTAGGTCAGGCATCCAGAATTTCAGGTGTATCTCCAGCAGATATTTCTGTACTGTTGGTTTACTTAGAGCATATGTATCATAATCAGAAAAAGGAAAAATAGTGGAGAAGTTATGAAATATAATTTAGAAAAATTTAAATCAGGATTAAACAAATTAAATATTGAACTTTCAGAAAAACAACTGCAGCAATTTATAACTTATTATGAAATGCTCATAGAAAAGAATAAAGTAATGAATCTTACGACTATTACAGAATTTGAAGATGTAGTAGAAAAACATTTTTTAGATTCATTAAGCCTTGTAGAACAAATAAATTTAAAACAAAATATAAAAGTATTAGATTTGGGAACAGGAGCAGGATTTCCCGGAATCCCATTAAAAATTGTGTTTCCGGAATTAGAAATTGTATTAATGGATTCACTCAATAAAAGAATTGTTTTTTTAGAGGAAGTAATTCAAGCATTGGAGTTAGAACAAATAACTGCAGTTCATGGCAGGGCTGAGGAGATGGCAAGGAAGCCTGAATATAGAGAGCAATTTCAATTATGTGTTTCTAGGGCAGTGGCAAATCTCGCATCTTTATGTGAGTATTGTCTTCCTTTTGTAGCATTGAATGGTTCATTTATTTCTTATAAATCAGGAGAAATAGAAGAAGAAGTAGAAGGGGCTCAAAAGTCAGTTTTCCTTTTGGGAGGAAAATTAAAAGAAGTAAATAAATTCCGCTTAGTGGAGACAGATGCGGAACGTTCCTTTGTTCAAATAGAAAAAACGAAAAAAACCCCAAAGATATATCCAAGGAAAGCAGGGACACCATCTAAAAGTCCAATTAGATAGAAAGCAAATAAAAAGGGGTTGTGGGGAAATAAAGCCAATGACTTCTTACGATGCTAGATATGAAAATTACGTTTTATGTGATTATCATATTTAGTATATACATAAAAAGAAAATTGAATTTCCCGACAACCCTTTTTACTATATTATTTTGATTCCAAATAAAGATCTACTGTTTCTAAAAAATTACCTGGCGTTTCCAGTTGAGGAAGATATTTTGAATTTTTAATATAAGAAACTTCAATGGAAGAGTTATATGCGACATATGAATTAATAATCTTTATCATATTACTCTCTTCATTACTTCCTATGAGATATATGCTGTTATTTATTCTTTTTAAGGCATGTAAAATATTGATATTAGTATAGCTTGACTTAATACTGGAAAGTAGGTATTTGCCATTGCTGTTACACAGGTGAGCTGCTTCATAGTAAGTATCTAAAACCTTTGTAGGTACCATATGATTTCTGAGAAAATATTTATCCTGGAATGTTCTTGCAATATTTTTTTCATTAAATACAATATTGTAAATCAATGTACCAATTATTGGCATATCAAGTAAAAACTTTAACGCATTTTTTTGTTTATTTGGTGTAGCACAAAGATCAACAAGGTTCGTAGGATTAATAACAATAATCTTATTAAATTCTTCTGGGTTCATATTACATGCCATCAAAGTAAAGGAAGAAGATTCTCCTGTTACAACAATATCAGGTTTCTCACCGATAATGTTCTTGATGAAATCAGTAATAAGCTGGACGAAGAGATAATTGCTGTATGTCATATTAGGTTTATCACTTCTTCCACATCCTAAAAGATCCAGGGTATAAACTGTGTGTTTCTTTGCAAAATGGTTCACGCATTTATCCCATTCAGAGGATGAAGAAGCAGGGTTTAAATCATGGATGAGAAGGACGGGGCTGCCTTTTCCTTGTTTTGTATAATAGATATCTCCGTATCTCCAATTAAAAAATCTTCCGCTATCTGTTTTTAATAAATTTTTCATAACAGAGGAAATACTAATTGCTTTATTAATACCGTAAATACTTATCGTGGTCATCGTTGTAAGAAGTAAAAAATTACGTATTTGTTTTTTCATTTAGAACATGCCTCCCTCAACTTTTATTTGTTCTTTTACTATTATAGACGAATTACGTAATATATACAAATGAAAAATCAAAATTAATCTTTTAATATAGGATGAAATACTATAAAATGTAACTATGTTATAATATATAATTATAAAATGAAAGAGAACGTATGTTCTGAAGGAAAAAAATGATTGCAAAATATTTAGAAAAAAATTATAAAGAAATGTATGAAAAAAAGATATCGCTGGAGCATTTATATAAAAAAAATGAATTATTATTAAAAGAAAATATCCAATTTATTTGTACTCTGGAAGGTTCTTTAGATAAAAATTATGAGTCTTTTTCCCCGCGTCCTATTAATCATGAATATTATGAAAAAATAGAATTAATAAAAAAAGAACAATTATCTATTGAAAAAAAAGGTGAGGATTTAAAGAAGAAAATTAGTGATGTAAATGCTCACCTGGCTGAATTAGAAAGTATTCTTAAGATTGCCCGGGAGAGTGAAAAATTAATAGTAAATAAAGAAGTCTTGGTGAAAGAAGAAGAACTATTTAGAAGAAAAATTTTAGAAACTCAAGAGGTGGAGCGGCAAAGAATTGCTAGAGATTTACATGATTCTATTATTCAAAGTCTTACTAATATGATACATAAAATTGAACTTACTACAAAAATAATGGATATGGATCCTATAAGATGTAAGCTAGAATTGCAGGCAATGTCTCAGGTAGTGAAAAAATCAATAGATGATATGCGCCAGATAATATATAATTTGCGACCCATGTCTTTTGATGATATGGGATTACATGTAACATTGGAACGTGAGATTGAAAAACTACGTAGTGTTGGAGAAGTTCAGGTAGAGTATAAAATATCAGGCATTGTTCAAAAACTTGCCCCTATAACTTCACTCACAATACTGCGCATTGTACAGGAGGCATTTAATAATATAATAAAACATGCTAATGCACAACATATAAAAATATTTATTTATTATGAATCACAAAGAATAAAATTAAAGATAGAAGATGATGGCTGTGGATTTAATATAGATAATGTTCAATCTTCTGAAAATAGTGAAGATTCTGGATTTGGAATTTCCATGATGAAAGAAAGAGTCTATTTATTATCAGGAAAAATAAATATAGAATCAGTATTGGATAAAGGAACAAAAATTATTGTAAAAATACCTATTTATAAGAAGGAGAATTTGAAATGTTAGCAAAGATTATAATAGCAGATGATCATTCTATGGTACGAGAAGGATTAAAACAACTATTGGAATTGGATGGAGATATTGAAATAATAGGTGAAGCAAATAACGGGATTGAATGTTTAGAACTTTTAGATAATGTTGTACCCCATGTACTTTTATTGGATATCAATATGCCAAATATGAGCGGGTTAGAAGTTTTAAAAAAAATAAAAGAAAAGAACATTGATGTGAAAATAATTATTCTTACTGTTCATAATGAAGTGGAATACTTGTTGAAAGCAGTTGAAATTGGTATAGATGGTTATATGTTAAAAGATTCCAGTTCTACTGAATTAAAAAAAGCAATTTTTAGTGTTATAGATGGTGAGAGTTATATTGAGACAAGTCTCATTCCATTGCTAAATTCTAAAATGATAGAACGTGATATTGATAAAGATAAAATAGAGTTGTTGACAAGAAGAGAATTAGAAGTATTGAAACTCATAGCAATTGGACTTTGTAATAAAGAAGTAGGAGAAAAACTCAACATTAGTGAACGTACAGTGAAAAATCATATTTCAAGTATATTTAAAAAAGTTGATGTTGCAGATAGAACACAGGCTGCTGTGTTTGCAATTAGAAATAGATTGGTTGATATTTATTAGATATATATACCACTTAAATTAGGAGAGAATGTTTCACGTGAAACATTCTCTCTTTTGTTTTTAATATAAATAAATAGTTATTTTCAAATGTTTCACGTGAAACATTGACTAAATAACTATAGAAATTAATGTCGAAAAGTGATATAATACTAAAAGGATATGAAGAAAGGAAAGAAAAATGGGAAGAATTATTGCCATAGCAAATCAAAAAGGTGGAGTTGGAAAAACAACCACTGCAATAAATTTATCAGCTTGTTTGGCAGAAGCAGGGAAAAAAATATTAACCATTGACTTAGACCCCCAAGGAAATACAACAAGTGGACTTGGCGTTGAAAAAGAAGGATTAGAAAATACTGTATATGAACTTATGATAGGAGAATGTACTATCAGAGAAAGTATTGTAAAAACAGAAATTGAAGGATTATATTTGATACCTTCTAACGTGAATCTTGCTGGGGCAGAAATAGAGTTATTAGAGATTAGTGAAAAAGAATATATATTAAAAAACGAAGTGGACTATATACAAGATGATTTTGATTTTATTATTATAGATTGTCCACCTTCATTAAATATGTTGACTATTAATTCTATGACAACAGCAAATACAGTATTAGTACCAATTCAATGTGAGTATTATGCACTGGAAGGATTAAGCCAGTTAATTCATACAATTAGTTTAGTACAGAAGAGATTAAATCCCAATCTTCATATGGAGGGAATCGTATTTACTATGTATGATGCTAGAACAAATTTATCATTACAGGTAGTGGAAAACGTTAAAAACAATTTAAATACTACCATATATAAAACAATTATTCCAAGAAATATTAGATTAGCGGAGGCACCAAGCCATGGCCTTCCTATTAATTTATATGATTCAAAATCTGCCGGAGCTGAAAGCTATCGTTTACTGGCAAAAGAAGTAATAGAAAGAGAGGATACATAGAATGGCAGTAAAAAGAGGTGGGTTAGGAAAAGGACTTGATAGTCTTATTGCTGATAAAGTCGGAACTGGAAAGGGGGCAATGGAAGGAGAAGAATTTAGAAAGGCAGAACCAGATAAAGATGTTACATTTGTAAAAATAAATAAAGTAGAGCCAAACAGAGAGCAGCCTAGAAAAAACTTTGATGAAGATGCTTTGCTTGAGTTATCGGAATCACTGAAACAATACGGTATATTACAACCATTACTGGTACAGGATAAAAAAGATTATTTTGAAATTATTGCAGGGGAGAGAAGATGGCGTGCAGCAAAGATTGCTGGATTAAAAGAAGTACCTGTTATCATTAAGGATCTTACGAGTCAGGAAATTGTGGAAATTTCTTTAATTGAAAATATACAAAGAGAAGATTTAAATCCTATTGAAGAGGCTTTAGCATATAAGAGACTTTTAAATGAATTTGATTTAAAACAGGATGAAGTAGCAGAGCGGGTTTCAAAATCCAGAACTGCTGTTACAAATTCTATGCGACTGCTAAAATTGGACGAACGTGTTCAGCAGATGGTAATTGATGACTTGATTTCTACTGGACATGCAAGAGCCTTACTTGCCATTGCTGATAATGAAAAACAGTACACTCTGGCACAACAAATATTTGATGAAAAATTAAGTGTTAGAGAAACAGAAAAATTAGTAAAGAAATTGCAAAAAAAGAAAAAGGAAAAACCAAAGCAGCCAGAAGATGATAATATGTCTGTATTTTATGAAGATATAGAACAAAAGCTGAAGGCTATTATGGGAACAAAAGTTGCAGTTCATCAAAAGGATAATCAAAAGGGAAAAATAGAAATAGATTATTATTCTACAGATGAACTAGAAAGAATTATAGAATTGTTCCAGTCAATACACGAATAGAAAAACAAACATACGTTCTAAAATGGAGGCACCTATGATATCAGAATTTTTACAATTAGAATTTACAGCAGATGACTTTATACTCACCTTTGCAATTATGGCAGGAGTAATGTTGATATTACTAATCCTTCTTATTGTAAATATGGTAAAGACCAGAAAACTTAGAAAAAAATATGAATCTTTCATGGTAGGAAAAGATGGAAAATCCTTAGAAGAAAATCTTATAAAAAGAATTGATCAGGTAGAAAAATTATTGGTATCTGAAAAACAAAATGCAGAAAATATTGAAAAAATCTTTCATAATTTAAAATTTACATTTCAAAAGGTTGGAATGGTAAAATATGATGCATTTCATGAAATGGGTGGTAAACTTAGTTTCTCGTTGGCATTGCTGGATCAGAAAAGTGATGGATTTATTATTAATGCAATGCATAGCAGAGAAGGATGTTATACTTATATAAAAGAAATAATAGATGGAAATTCTATTATTGTTTTGGGAGACGAAGAAAGGGAAGCGTTGAATATTGCAATGGGATTAAGTGAAAAAAAATCCGAATAAATAATTAGGAGCACAAGATGATAAAATACCGTGTATCAGAATTAAGTGGAGATGAGATATTATCGCGGCCTGTATATTTAGAAAATGGACAAATGATTTTAAAAATGGGAACTAAGCTGGAAAAATCTTATAAAGAATCATTGACAGTGCTAAATATACAGGAAGTTTTTGTACAGGATATATTTGAAAAATATGAAAGACCAAATTTTTTCCTTAAAAAAAATAAAATTTATCAATTTTGTCAGGAACTGCAGGAGATATTGTCTCATCATATCTATAAAGAAAATGAAGGATTAAAAAAGATAAAATCTCTTGCAAAAAGATTGTAAAAGAAATTCAAACGATAGACAAAAAAGGAATTTTTGATTTAAAAGATCGTACAGATAATATATATGAGCATATAATATATACAACGATGTTTGTACTTATTTTGGGGAAGGAATATGGTTTTTCAAAAGAAAGAATGGAAGACATGGCGATTGGATCTCTTCTACATGATTTAGGACTATTCTATATAGATGTATCATATCAAAATTGTAATAAAGAAGAAATGACATCTGAGGAACTTTTTGAATTAAAGAGACATAGCATTCTTGCATATACGGAACTGGAGAAGGAAGAATGGATACCGGAAATTTCAAAAAAAATGATTCTCTTTCATCACGAAAAAATGGATGGAAGCGGATATCCGCTAAAACAGAAATATATGGAAGAAGAATGCAGGATAATACAGATATGTGATACTTTTGATAGAGTAAGAGCTGGAGTGGAAGGAAAGAAAAGTACAGTCCAGGAAGCATTAGCGGAAATATCAAATAGCGAGAAGTATGATGCTGATATGGCCAGAAGATTAAAAAGTAAAATAGCAATATATCCTGTAGGTACCAGGATGGAATTGGAAAGTGGTGAATTTGTGGTAGTTGTTGCCCAGACAGATAATCCATTCGAGCCTGAAATAATGTCCATAGAGGAAAAAAAGATTTATTCAAATCCATTAAAAGAAAATATAATTCACATATTTTGAAAAAAGATTAAAATGTTGTGGAAAAAGATTGTTTTGTATTATATAATGGTAAAAGAGAAAAATTCCCATGAAGGGTGTGGTAGTATGCACAATTATTTAAGAAGTATAGGTTTTAAAAACCTAACAAGAAAAAAAGATTTGGATATTTTAATTAATAATATTATTAAAAATCCAGACAAGAAGAAAATTACAGAAGATGCTCAGGGAAATGTATTCGCAGAGTTAAGTAAAGAGTTTGGTGAATCTATGGGAATATCTGTCTGTGGTGAATATATGGAAGATGAATTCCAAATGGATTACTATTACCCCTATTTTATTGGAAGTGGAGTTACTACAGAAGAAAAAGTTGAAGTAGAACGGCGTTCTGATAGAGAAGCTTATGCAGGGATTTGTGATGAAGTTCGTATTGGAGTTACATTGATATTCTATCTGCAAAATATGATTGAGTATTTGCAGGAAAGCAGAGCGGAGTCTGTAGCAAGAAATATTCCATTAAATACGACGCTGACTGCATTGTCTATTGAAGGAAAAATTATTTTACCTATACACAAAAATGAATCTCAAATAAAAAGTGGAGAAACTAATAATCAAAAAAGAAACCATCTAATTGCCGCAGCAAGAGATGGCGATGAGGATGCGATTGAAAGTCTTACACTGGAGGATATAGATACTTATTCTGCAATTTCAAAGAGAGTTATGAAGGAAGATATTTTTTCAATTGTGGATAGTTACTTTATGCCTTTTGGGATTGAAAGTGATCAGTATAGTATTATGGGAGAAATCCTAAATTTCTATATAATTGAGAACAGTATGACTTTGGAAAAAAGTTATGTTATAACAATAGAAAGTAATAATCTGATATTTGATATTTGTGTTAATCAAGAGGATTTGTTAGGAGAACCTGCGATTGGTCGTAGATTCAAAGGAGCTATTTGGATGCAGGGACGGATTAATTATCAGATATAGTTGATTTGATTTGTCCAGGTAGATTAATAAGATAGAGGGTTTGCTTTTTAAGTAGTGTTGAAGCAGCCATTAGAGTTACAAATTAAATATTGTCCCCTTAGTAAAATGGATATTACGAGTCCCTCCTAAGGATTAAGTGCAGGTTCGATTCCTGCAGGGGACGCCAGTCAATTACGCTGAAAGCCTTTGTTAATTAAGGTTTTCAGCTTTTTATATTTTCTGATTCCTGCAGTACATAGCCTTATGGAGCTGAAGAATCAACAGATTCAGCAAGACAGATATTCAGACTGTATTGATGAGCTGATTTATAAGATTGTAAATGCACCTTAAGGATATAGAAATTAAAGTTTTACTCAAAAACGCTCTTACCAATAAGATAAATGACCGAAAAGTGTATATGAAGGGGATTGATGCAAGTTATCACTATGAGGGTTATCATGTTTTCAAAACCGAAAACCTGAAAGGTGAGGATTAAAAAAGGAGTGAACCCAATCACTCCTTTTTTAATCCCTTTTGTTCCTAATCCAATTAAGCCCCCTTATAAATTAATTGTCGCTTTTCGCCCAGCCGCAGTTGCTGTTACAATTTTTCCAACTTCGATAGCATCGCCAATAACCTGTACTGACATTCCAGTTTCTGCTAAGGCTTCTCCTAATTCGTTATCAGAAGTTGTACCCATAGCTACAATCACTGTATCTACACCCGGAATCGTAACTTCACAGCCGTACTGCTCATAAGAAACGCTATCCGGGCTAATATTGGTAACCTTTGCACTCGTCTTAATATCAATTGGTTTTTTTGCCAGCCGCGCTACCAGATAATCTCTGTTTGCTGTCGCGTCCGTCATATCAATATTAGGCTGCATCTCAATCAATGTAATTTTTCGTCCGGCAACATCGCGGTAGTTGTGTCTTGGGGAAATAAATTCGGCTGTCTCACATCCCACCGAACCACCACCGACGATAACCACATTCATACCGGCGGGAACTTTTCCTGACAAGATATCCCATGCCGATACTACATTTGGATGTCCACTTTCGGTAATGAATTTGGGCATCACAGGTTTTCCACCGGTTGCTACAATCACTTCATCAGGATTCAGAGCCAAGACACTATCAACTGTTGCTTCTGTGTTTAATCTAATATCTATCCCAGCCTTCTTTGCTTCATGAATCATCCATTTAAGGCCCATGGCTAATTCCTGTTTTACTGGCGGATAAGAGGCTAATATAAACTGTCCGCCAAGACCGCCGGCCTTTTCTAACAAAATAACCTCATGGCCGCGGTTTGCTGCCGTTGTCGCCGCCTCAAGCCCAGCTGGACCGCCGCCGATAACAACCACTTTCTTTTTCACTTCTGCCGGTTTTATTTCTTTCAGATGCCAATCTGCAATTCCAGGGTTCATTGTACACTCCATCATAATTCCCAGTGCCGATGTCGCCAGACAATGGAGACATCCAATACATGGGCGGACATCCTCAAACTCTCCCTCGACACATTTATTTACAAACTCCGGATCACTAATAAAAGCCCGGCCGATATAAACAAAATCCATATGATTTTGTTCAATCAGCATATCTGCTACCCATGGTTCTTTGATTCTTCCGACAACACCAAAGGGCATTGTTGTAGCCTTTCTGATTACGTCCGTATACATGGCATTCAAAGCTCTGGGCTTTCCGGTTGGGGGAAGTAAGGTTCCAACATCATATAATGTCCCATTTGAAAAATGAATGTAGTCCACTCCTGCTTCTTCTAACATACGACAGACAAAGGCATTATCAAAAGCTGAATTACCACCCTCTTCACAATCATCGGCAGATAACCGTACACTAATTGGAAAATCTTCACCAACTGCTTTTCTGATTGCGGTACATATTTCTACCGTAAATCTGGACCGGCCGACAATATCACCGCCATATTCATCGGTTCTATGGTTCACGATCGCCGAAAGGAAAGAACCTAACAAGGCATGTCCATGTGCACAATGAATTTCAATCGCATCACAGCCGGCCTGTTTTGCTCTTAATGCCGCATCTACATATTTTTGGATGTAGCGGATAATGTCATCATGAGTCATCTCCGTTGGCGTTTCAAGTGGATTCCACACATGCGCAATCGGAGATGATGAAAGCGGCATTCGACCTTCATTGATAGCGGAGTTGGCAAACGGGCCGCCTTGAATTAACTGTACCGAAAGCTTTGTTCCATGTTTATGCAGCGCATCCGCAAGCTTTTTGAATCCTTCGATCTGTGAATCTTCGAAAATGCCCAGAATCGTAGCATCATACAGGTGATCTCCGTCAACTTCCGCGGCCTCTGTTGTAATAAGTCCGATTCCGCCTTTGGCCATATCCTCATAGTACTGAATGATGTCCTCGCTCATCGAATGATCCGCTTTAATATAA
>CAZUKR010000035.1:0-23368 GCA_964620885.1 uncultured Eubacterium sp. | reverse complement strand
AATTTACGCTATCAAACCGAAAAAAACAATTGAAAGATATAGTGAAAAAGTGTATAATATAGACAAGTCGACGAGAGAAAAAGGAGGATGGCCTATGTTTCAAAATTTAAAGGTTAGGAAAAAATTGATTTTTTTAGTAGCTTTGGCAATGGTTGCAATGATTGTGATGGAGGTATTCAATATATCGAGAATGCAGAAGTTATATGAACAGTCGGTAACATCTATGGAGACAGCCTTATATGAAGACTATGATGAGCAGATTAAGGGGCAGGTAGAAAATACCATAACCTTGCTGGAGAGTGTATATGCGAAACAGCAGGCCGGGGAATACACAGAAAAAGAGGCTAAAACCCTTGCAGCAGATTTGATTAGAGAACTTCGCTATGGAGAAAGCGGATATTTCTGGGTTGATACATATGAAGGAGATAATGTAGTTTTACTGGGAGGGGATGTAGAAGGTACCAACCGTCTGGAATCCGAAGATGTAAACGGTTATCAGATGATTAAAGATATTATTGCAAACGGGAAGAAAGACGGTGGCGGATTTACAGAATATTACTTTCCCAAAGAAGATAGTACGGAAGCATTTCCGAAACGTGCCTACAGTAAGTCCTTTGAACCCTATCAATGGGTCGTGGGAACAGGTAATTATGTAGATGAGCTGGAGCAGCTTGCAGTAGACAAGAATGCAGCCCAGAAAGCGGCATTTGAGCAAACAGTAATGCTGGCAATTGCTTTTCTGGGAGTTGCAGTGGTACTATTAATAATTACGGCACTTTTGATAGTGATGGATATTGTTACTTCTCTGAAAGTTTCAATGAAGTTTGTCGACAATATGTCTGAGGGCGATTATACGAAGGAGTTTCCAGAAAAATATCAAAAACGACGTGATGATTTTGGAAAGCTTGCCAAGTGTATGGAAGATATGAAGCAAGCCACTGTGGATTTGATTAGCCGTGTGCAGGAAGAATCCAATACCATAAATCAGGTAGTTGGTTTGGTGAATGACAGTGTAATTGAGCTAAACAGCGGTATAGAAGGTGTATCCGCTACTACAGAAGAACTGTCAGCAGGAATGGAAGAGACAGCAGCAACTACAACTGTGGTAAACGAATCAACAGAAGAAATGCATCTGGCAGTGCAGAGTATTGCACAGCGTTCTCAGGAAGGTGCAGAAAAAGCAAATGAAATCAGCCAGAGGGCAGACGAGACGAAGGAAAAGGTAATTGCAGCAAGAGATAGAACTGCTGAGCTTAAAACCGAAATACAGCAGGATTTGGAAAGTGCTTTAGATCATGTAAAGGTAGTAGAACAGATTTACGAATTGGCAGATGCAATTATGGGAATTACATCACAGACTAATTTACTGGCCCTTAATGCATCTATTGAGGCAGCAAGAGCAGGAGAAGCAGGAAAAGGTTTCGCAGTAGTTGCGGGTGAAATCGGAAGTCTTGCAGAGCAGTCCAGAGAAACCGTAATGAAGATTCAGAATGTAACTCAGGGTGTTACGGAAGCGGTGGAAAATTTATCACAGAATTCAAAGAGATTGTTAGATTTTGTGGTAACCGATGTGTCAGAAGATTATAAGAGTTTCCTTGATGTTGGGGAGCATTATAGTCAGGATGCAAAATATATAGAACAGTTGGTAAGTGACTTCAGTGCTACGGCACAGGAATTATTTGCAACCATGGAAGATATAAAAGTATCCATGCAGGATATTTCCAAAGCAGCAGATGAAGGAGCAATTGGAACCACAGAAATTGCACAGAAATCAGCAGATATTGCAGGAGAGTCAGATCAGGTACTGCAGCAGGTAGCGAGAACCAAACAGAGTGCTGAGACGTTGAGAAGTGAAGTAGAAAAATTTATTGTTTAAGAAGAAGTAAATGATTAAAAGACAAAGGGCAAATCCGTATAATGGATTTGCCCTTTGTCTTATTCTTTTTAATTTAGTGGTGTATCTTCTACTTCACCGGAAGTATTATCTTCTAATGTTTTATCAGCGGCCTCTGCTTCATTTAAAACGTCATCAGAGATTCCGGGGGTAACATTCGGAGCATTTGTATCAATATCTTCTTCCGGGGTAGTATTTTCAATAATTTCTGGTTTATCAAAATCCACTTCATTGGAACTGCGGAATACGGTGTTGGAAGAGCCCATCTGGTTTACCATAATGCTGTTTGTTCCCTCGGAAAGAGAATTCAAAGAAATCTTTAAGTGAGAACCATCAATATAAGTAGTGGAAACTTTTTCACCGTTTACAAATACCTTGCTCCAGCGGGTAAAGTTCTCACCGGTAAGGTATAATATTTTGCCATCTACAGACAACTCCTTAATTACAATGTCCTGTACGCCCATAATCAGGTCAGATGCAGGGTAAAGATCTTTTTGGCCATATGCATAACGATCGCCGCAAAGGATGTCATACTGCAGTAATTCCATGTCAGAAGAATAGCTATCAGTCTGGAAGTTATTCTTCTGGTGTAGACGGAACATAGTACCTTCGTGAATACCCAGCTGATCCGTAACAGCAGCCAGTAATTGATAAGAGGTAAGATCTCTGTCAACCTTCTCCAGATCAAAGTTGTTCCAGGTTATATATTTTGTTTTGAAAATATTTTCACTTTCCATATCGCTGTCAGCAAGACCCATGGTAGGAAGGTGATCCCCAAAGAAAACAACAACGGTTTTCTCGTCTCGCTTAGATAACATATCTGTTAAATCTGCAATAAATTTATCTACCTCATGAAGTTGGTTTACATAGTATTCCCATTGGTTGTTTTGTTCTTCTGTTTCAGCGCCGCTTACTGTAATTTCAGGATTCTCAATGACCTTTTCCGTAGGATAAGCGCCATGTCCCTGTACTGTAATCGTGTATACAAAATCCTGTTGTGGGGTAGAATCCAGCGCTCTTTCTACTTCGTTTACCAGAATATGATCTGTTGGCCAGGTGCCAAGAGGTGTGTATTCGGTAATGTCCATCATTTCCTTACTGGTAAAATTGTCAAATCCCATTTGAGAAAAGGCATTTGCACGACTGTAGAAATTCCCACCATTGTTATGAACAATTTCTGTGCCGTAGCCAATGTTCTTTAAATCAGAAGCAATGCTTTCAGAGGAATTTGTCTTTAAAATAGTTTTATATGGATATTCACCAAGTCCAAAGAACTGCATACCCATACCGGTTAAGATTTCAAATTCTGTGTTGGCAGTACCAGCACCTACAACCGGAACTGTAAGGTAGCCGGAAGAGTAGTTGGCAGCCAGGTTCTCAAAGTTGGGAACCGGATTTTTAGAGTAATCCAGGAAATTGATTTCATTTGGATCCACAAAGGACTCCAGTAATACACAAATAATATTTGGTTTATCTTCGGTGGTTGTCTTCGGTGTAGTTACTTTATCCAGAGCAGTCTGAACTGTTTCGGCAGAATAATCCTTTGGGGCATTCATGCCACGGTCAACCACACTGGCGGAAAAACTATATACAAATCCATAGTCCTTATAGCCCTGTGCAATGTTTTCAAAATAGCTTGCCAGAATGTTATTGCTGACAGCAGCCTGTGTTACCATTGGAATAAACAGTGCAAATGCACCAACGGAAACTACGCTTATAATGCGGTGCTGTTTTCCAGCATATTTTGGCCCCTTTTTCCATAAAACAACAATAAATGTAAAGACAGCTGCCACCAGTATAATAACGGCAAGAGCTTCTTTTTCAGAAAAATAATTACTCTGCATCGTGAATAGGTCATTAATCATTTTAAAATCGGTGTAGCTGAAAGGGGTTACACGTTTTAATAAGACACAGCCATTAATGGTTCCAAGAAACAGCCATAAAACACCAATCAGTGTACGCATCAGTGCTCTTCTGCGGAAGAAGTATACCAGATGCAGTGAAGTGAAAACAATCAGAGAGTTATATAGGAATACAAGACTCCGGTCAAACACAAATGAAAAAGCGTCTAACAATGAATGTCTGGAGATAACTTCAATCAGAAGACATATGAAGCATGCCAGCAGGTAGTGAAAAACCAGTGAGTAGCGGTTTAATATGTAAAGCAGCTTTTCTCTTTGTGCAGGTTTTAATAAGTGCTTACGCTCACGGGCAGCTCTTTTTTCTTTCCAAGATTTGTATTTTACAGCAAAATTCTGTAAAGTTTTTTTTATACTATTGTGCATATTCTCATCATCCTTTATATTAAATATGTGCTAAAATTAAATTATGAACTAAATGTAAATAAACTATGAATATTAGATTTCCATAGTTCAGATTAGAACAAAATAAGGGAAAAGTCAACTGGAGTGGGTGAAAATTTACGTTTAGTATAATAAAAATTAAGAAAGTCTTAAAAATTTAGTGAAAAATATTGGGAAATGGATAAAATAGAGAGGAAACAAAGGTATGTTAGGCGAAAGAGAAGCGGAAGCATATTTAAAGAAAATACAGCGTTCCGGGAGTATATTGGGATTGGAAAGTATCGGAGCATTGATGAAGGAGCTTTCAGATGTTCAGAATCAGTTAAATATCATACATGTGGCCGGAACAAATGGAAAAGGATCTGTTTGTGCCATGCTAGAAGCTATTCTTATAGAAGCGGGATACCGTGTGGGGAAATATACATCTCCGGCGGTGTTTGTGCCGGAAGAACGGTATCGTATTAATGGTAGAAACATCACCGGAGAGGATTTTACAAAACTAATTTGCCAGATAAAAGAAGCTGGTGACAGGATGCAGGCAAGAGGGCTTCCCCAGCCTACGCTGTTTGAGGCAGAGACAGCAGCAGCTTTTTTGTACTTTTATCAGAAACAGTGTGAAATTGTAATTCTGGAAACGGGAATGGGAGGAGCAACAGATGCCACTAATATAATAAGGAAGTCTTTGGTAAGTGTATTGACCTCTATCAGCAGAGATCATATGTCATTTCTGGGAGATACTCTGGAAGAAATTGCACAGATAAAAGCAGGAATTATCAAGGAAGGGGGGACTGTTGCAGCTCTATATCCGGAAGAAAATGTACAAAGGGTGTTGGAGAAGGTATCCAGGGACCGGAAGGTGCCTCTGGTGTATGCAAAAGAAGAGCAGGCAGAACATATACGGCTGGAAGAAAACAGGTTGTGTTTTTTCCATAAAGAGCTGGGGGAGATAAAGCTGAAAATGATGGGAAAGTATCAGGTGAAAAATGCCCTGTGTGCGATAGAAGCAGTAAAACTGCTAAATCAAAAAGGATACCCGGTATCTATAGAACAGATCAAAAACGGACTAGAGCAGGCACAGTGGGAAGGAAGGTTTTCTATTGTGTCCAATCATCCGCTTTTTATTATCGATGGAGCTCATAACGAAGAGGCAGCAAAAGAATTGCGGAAAACCTTAGAAATGGGTTTTACAAAATATAGAATTATATATATAATAGGAGTACTTGCAGATAAGGAGCATGAAAAAATGCTGCAAATTATGCTTCCGCTGGCGGAAAAGGTGTATGCTGTAACACCTCATAATCCAAGAGCAATGGAAGGAACTGCGCTGGCAGAAGAAGCAGGGAAGTATCACCAGAATGTTACAGCTGTTTCAGAGATTCGTTCGGCAGTAGAACAGGCCGTAGAAGAGTCTGATAAGGAACAGGGGATGATACTTGCCTTTGGTTCTCTGTCTTATCTGGGAGAAATAAAAAATGCTCTTAAGGAGATAAAGGTACATGATAGATAAAGAAAAAATTGAAGCAGGCGTAAAACTTCTTTTGGAAGGAATCGGAGAAGATATCAATCGGGAAGGCTTGCAGGAGACACCTCAGCGGATTGCGCGAATGTATGAAGAGATTTTCGGAGGAATGAATCAGACACCGGAGGAATACCTGACCAAAACGTTTTCGGTAAAGGATAACAGTATGGTTCTGGAAAAGGATATTGTATTTTATTCTACTTGTGAACATCATCTGCTGCCTTTTTATGGGAAGGCCCATGTGGCATATATACCCCAGGGGCAGGTGGTAGGGTTAAGCAAGCTGGCAAGGACAGTAGAAGTTTACGCCAAGCGTCCCCAGCTGCAGGAGCAGCTGACGGCACAGATTGCAGATGCATTGATGGAATATCTGAAGCCGGCAGGAGCTATGGTAATGATAGAGGCAGAGCATATGTGTATGACCATGCGGGGGGTAAAAAAGCCCGGAGCAAAGACTGTGACTTATGTAACAAGAGGAAGCTTTGCAGTGGATGAGAAACAGCAGGAAGCATTCTGGCATATGCTTGGGAGATAGAAGATGGAGTATGTAAGAAGGTTATTGCAGGAAACAGACTATCTGAAGCGGATGAATGAATTGGAAACACTGGAAATGGAACGCAGGTTCTGCCGCCATGGGCTGGCGCATGCTCTGGATGTGGCAAGAATAGCCTGGATAAAGATTCTGGAGGAACACCGTCCGCTTGATAAAGAAGAAGTCTATCTGACGGCATTGCTTCATGATATAGGGAGAATCACGGAATATCAGGAAGGGGTTTCACATCAGGAGGCTGGCATGAAAATGGCAGAAGAATTGTTGTCCCAGATTGAATATCCCAAAGAAAAGCAACTGCACCTTATAGAGGCCATTGGCAGACATCGGGAAAAGGATGAAATAAAGGATGACTTTATGAGTATTATAAAAAAAGCAGATGTAAGTTCCAGAAACTGCTTTTTTTGTGGTGCCAGTGAGAAATGCAAATGGAATACACAACGGAAGAACAGGACGATTGTCTGGTAGGAATAGGTATAATACGGAGGCAGAAGAATGAAAATCGGAAACAAAGATTTTGACACAGAAAAGCACACTTATATTATGGGAATACTGAATGTAACCCCGGATTCCTTTTCAGATGGAGGGAAATTTAATCATCCAAAGGAGGCACTGTTCCATGTGGAGCAGATGGTGGAAGAGGGAGCAGATATAATTGATATCGGAGGAGAGTCCACAAGGCCAGGTCATATTCAGATAATAGAAGAGGAAGAAATAGAGCGTACGGCACCTGTGATTGAAATGATAAAATCAAGATTTGATATTCCGGTATCCATTGATACCTATAAAGCAAAAGTAGCACAGGCAGCCGCAGATGCAGGAGCAGATCTGATAAACGATATCTGGGGCCTGAAATATGAAAGTGAGATGGCAGAAGTAATTGCAAAGTCTCAGATTGCCTGCTGTTTGATGCATAATAGAGATAATCATGATTATCAGAATTTTATGGAAGATATGAAACAGGATCTGAAAGAAACAATTCTGCTTGCAGAGCACGCGGAAATTTCCAAAGATAAGATAATATTAGATCCCGGAGTAGGATTTGGAAAAACTTACGAAAACAATTTGGAATCTATCTATAAGCTGGAGGAACTCTCTGAACTGGGATATCCATTGCTGCTTGGAACCTCCCGAAAATCTGTGATCGGACAGGCTTTGAATCTTCCGGTAACGGAACGGGTGGAAGGAACTGTAGTGACGACAGTCCTTGCCGTCATGAAATATTGTTCTTTTGTACGGGTACATGATATCAAAGAAAATAGACGGACAATTCAGATGGCAGAGGCACTGCGGGAAGGATGGAAATAGTGAAGGGAATGGAATGGGATAAGATTCACATTAGGAATTTGGAAGTATTTGGAAAACACGGCGTATTTCCAGAGGAGAATAAGCTGGGACAGAAGTTTTTAATTAATGCTGTACTGCATACCAATACCAGAGAAGCTGGAAAAAGCGATAATCTGGAACAATCCATTCACTATGGAGAAGTGTCTCATTTTATAACAAAACACATGACGGAACATACCTATCAGCTGATTGAATCGGTGGCAGAGCAGATGGCAAAAGCACTGCTCCTTCAATTTGAGCGGCTGGAATGGATTGAACTGGAGATTCAGAAACCCTGGGCTCCAATCGGTCTGCCCCTGGAATCAGTAGCAGTAGAAATCAGCAGGGGGTGGCATCAGGTATTTGTTGCAACCGGGTCCAATATGGGAGACAGGGGAGAATACATTCGCAAAGGAATCGATGAACTGAACTTATGTGAAGAATGCCGGGTGGAAAAGGAGTCTGAACTAATTGTGACAAAGCCCTATGGAGTGTTGGAACAGCCTGATTTTCTCAATGGGATGATTCAGATAAAGACATTATTGAGTCCATTGGAATTACTGGAAAAACTCCATGAAATAGAAGAAAATGCCAGTCGTGAGCGGAAGATTCACTGGGGACCACGTACCTTGGATCTGGATATTATTTTTTATGATAATATAACGCTGGATACAGAACACCTTACAATTCCCCATGCAGATATGCAGAATAGAGGATTTGTATTAAGACCTCTGGCAGAACTGGCACCCTGGTACCGCCATCCTATTTTGGGAAAAACGGTAAAGGAGATGCTGGAAGAGCATAAGGATTGACAAAGAGGAAAAAGATGCTTATAATAGGCACAGAATAAAACGAAATGAGGGATAAGATGATTAAATAGTCTATTTCATAAAGGAACAGAAAAATAAATTGCACATGTATGGTGCAGTCTGCCTGTCAGGCTTATTTTCTGTTACTGGAATAGACAAGAATCATTCTTATTCTGCGGATATACGGTGTATATGGAACGTAATCTGTATATCACCAGAAGAAAAGTCTGTCTCCGGTAATGGGGCAGACTTTTTGTGTTTTGGAGAACAGTAGTATAGGGGTACTCCAGACACATTGCTCCAGTATGTACAATTGCTTTAGGAAGATAGGAGTGATGACATATGCTGCAGATGAAAAATATAACCATTACACATAAAAAAGACCTGCGGGAAATTGTAAAGGATTTTTCCTTTGTTTTACGGGAAGGAGATAAGGCTGTAATCATAGGGGAAGAAGGGAACGGAAAATCAACATTGTTGAAATTGATAGAGGACAGTGCTTTGATAGAGGACTATGCAGAGTTTTCAGGTGAAATTATAAAAAACCGTCTGCGGACAGGATATCTGGCTCAGGAGCTTACGGCAGAACAAAAACAGATTCCGGTATCCGAATATTTTTATGGAATTTCCGAGTTTTTTGACCGAACCCCCAAAGAGCTGGCAGCAATTGCAAGGAATCTTGGTATAGACCAGACCTTTTATTATGAGGAACGTAAAATTGCAACACTTTCCGGTGGAGAAAAGGTAAAGATGCAGTTTGCCGGACTTTTGGTGCAGCAGCCGGATGTGCTTCTTCTGGACGAGCCTTCCAATGATATTGATGTAGAGACCCTGGAATGGCTGGAAAGCTTTATTAACCAGTGCACCATACCGGTATTGTATGTATCTCATGATGAGACACTGATTGAACGGACCGCTAATGTAGTGATTCATCTGGAACAGATACGAAGGAAAACCAAGGCCCGCCATATGGTGTCCAGATTAGATTATCAGACCTATATCAGGGAGCGGCTGGGGAAAATGGACCATCAGGAACAGGTGGCACGAAAAGAACGAAGTGAATATGATAAAAAGATGGAAAAGTTTCGAAAGATTCAGCAGAAGGTGGAGCATCAGCAGAATGTTATTTCCAGACAGGATCCCGGCGGCGCCAAACTGCTGAAAAAGAAAATGCATGTGGTAAAGTCTATGGAACGCCGATTTGACCGGGAGCAGGATAACTGGAGCGAAATACCAGAAGCAGAGGAAGCTATTTTTGCTAAATTCAGTGATAAAATTCAGATTCCCAATGGAAAGACAATTTTGGATTTTACAATAGACAGGCTGGAAATACCGAATGAAGGAAGAGTGCTTTCAAAAGATATACACCTTATGGTACGGGGACCGGAGAAAATTTGCATTGTAGGGAAGAATGGGATAGGAAAAACAACTTTGATACGCAGGATAGCAGAAGAGCTGCTGGGACGTACTGATATTCATGCTGCCTATATGCCTCAGAACTATGAAGAACTTCTAGATATGGAGAAAAGCCCCATAGAGTTTCTGCAGACAGAATACAGCAAAGAGGAATATAGCAGGATTCGCACTTATCTTGGCAGTATGAAGTATACACCGGAAGAGATGGAACACGAAATTGCAGAGCTGTCCGGCGGACAGAAGGCGAAGCTTTTATTTCTTAAAATGAGTATGGAGGGGAATGACGTGCTGGTGCTGGATGAACCCACCAGAAACTTTTCGCCTTTGTCCAATCCCGTTATCCGCAGTATATTAAAAGGGTTTGGAGGGGCAATTATAAGTATTTCTCATGACAGAAAGTATATACAGGAAGTGTGCAGTAAAGTATATGAAATGAAAGAAGACGGAATGTTCCAGAAAAAGGAACAAAATATCAGTGAAAGCTAAAGAAAATAGGCTAAATAACCGATAAAATAGGTAAGAAGAACTAATAATACAGATTCCATCCAGGGAAGGAGGAATAGGTATGAGTGAAAACTATTTTAGAGTTGACGCAGTAGAGAGAATCTGGGCAAGTGGGATTCAGACACATGGTATTAAGAAAGAGAGAAGGGGGCAGGGAAACTATCAGGAGGCGGCAGAGGCCGCAGAAATGTGTAAAAAAGGAAAAGAAACAGAAGAAAAGGAGCACTCTGCCAAAGATGGAAGCGATATGGCATTATGTAGTCCCGGTATACGAAGAGGGATAATAAATAATCATAATATTTCCCTGGTGGAGCGTCAGGAACAGCGGGTATTTCAGAAAAAAATACAGGAAAGTAAGGCACAAAGAATCCGAATGATGGCAGCTTATGGTGGTGGAGAATGAAGAATCAGGTTTTATCAAGGGCGGACTGGTGTACAAAGAAATTGGGTTGTATGCCGGTCTGTTGCCGTTAGTCCTTGAAACTGTTGTAATATATAGGAAAATCAGGTAAGATAAAGACAGAATAAAAGTGGAAAAGGGAACTGAAATGGAACAGCAGGAATTTGCATATGTGAGAATAGAAGAGGGAATCCGAATTCTGCGGTGCTATGGAAAAAGCAGCAGAGTCGTGATTCCTGAATATATGGAGGGGCAGCCGGTTACGGAATTAGCTGCCTATGCATTTGCCCAAAATATGGAAGAGGAACCGGAAAATAGCAGCGGAATGCCTTGTATCAGTGGAAGTGATTTAGAAGAACTGTGTTTGCCGAAAACCATTGTAAAGATTGGAAGGTACGCATTTTATAACTGTTTACATTTCCATAAGCTGTCCTTTTACAGTAATATTGCCTTTATGGGTGCGGGATTATTTACCGGATGTGAAAAGCTTTCCAGACTAAATATGCAGGAACTGCTAGAAGAAAGGTCCTGCCTTCTGGAAATTCTATCTGAATTAAAGCAGACCGTGGATGTCAAAGTGTATCACGGGAAAACCTGTCAATACCAGCTCATATATCCGGAATTTTATGAGGAAGCAGTGGAAAACACTCCTGCAAGGATTATAGAAACACATACCCATGGAATGGGAATACAATATCGGAATGCCTTTGAGGATACCCGGGTAATTTTTTCCGAGTATGATAAATTATTTGAGATGGGTAAATATAATATTGATTTGCACAATGCAGTCTTAATGGCTGCCGCCAGACTTATGTACCCGGTGGAACTGGAGGAAATACCGGAACAGGGATACCGGAAGTTTCTGCGGGAACATCTGAAAGGGGCTGCTACTGCCTTTTTGGAGGACGAAGAACAGCAGAAACTGCAGTGGATGGCAGAGTATTTTATAGATACAAAAGAAGAAATGGATATATTGATGCAGACAGCCATGGAGCGAAAAGAAACAGAAGCCCTGAGTATGCTGATAGACATCTGCCGCCGTAGATTTCCCCAACGCAGAAAGAAATTTTCTTTATAAAATAGAGGTTTGACATGTTTGAAGAACAGTTGCTAGAGAAAGTAAATATTTGTCAGGAAATAATAACAGACAGCCGGAACGAACTGTATCTGAATATGCGTTTTCTGGATGTGGCATTGAACAGTTTCTATTTACAGCCAACCATGGAACTGGGACGTACAGCCACGGATGGAGCTGGATATTATTATAATCCGGAATATCTGATAGAACAGTATAGGATAGGAAATCAGGTGGTAAACCGCTGTTATCTCCACAGTGTCCTGCACTGTCTTTTTGGACATCTCTGGAAGAACATAGAAGAGGAAGCGGTGACATTATGGAATCTGGCATGTGATATTACCATAGAGCATATTATGGATGGGTTGTATTACCGTTGTCTGCGTAATCCCTCAAACCCCTACCGCAGGGCAGTATATAACCGTCTGTTGAAGAAAATGCCGGTAATTAACGCAGAGGCAGTATTCCATGTCCTTGAAGAGACAGAAATGGATCCAAGAGCACTGGCAAGGCTGATATTGGAATTTAGTGTAGATGATCACAACATGTGGCAGCGGCAGGGAAAAGAGCCGAAAGCTCCCATGGAACAGCAGAATCAATGGAAAGACATTCGAGACAGAATGGAAACGGATCTTGAGACTTTTTCCAAAGAGGCTGCGGAGGATTCCAAGGGTCTGCTGGAACAGTTAAAGGTAGAAAACAGGCAGCAGTACGATTACCGGAGTTTTTTGCAGAAATTCTGTGTATTGAAGGAAGAAATGCAGGCAGATATGGACAGTTTCGATTATATTTTTTATAATTACGGTATGGAACTCTATGGGAATATGCCTTTGATTGAACCACAGGAGACAAAAGAAATTAAGAAAATAGAGGATTTTGTAATTGTAATTGATACTTCCATGTCCTGCAAAGTACAGCTTGTGCAGAAGTTTCTAGAGGAAACTTACAGTATTTTAAGTCAGGCAGAATCCTTTTACCGGCGTTTTCGTATTCATATTATCCAATGTGATGAGCGTGTGCAGTCGGATGTGGTAATCGAAAAGCCGGAGCAGCTTAGAGAATATATGGAACAATTTGAGCTAAAGGGAATGGGTGGTACGGATTTCCGGCCGGCGTTTTCGTATGTAAACCGCCTTTTGTCAGAAAAATCATTTCAAAAACTGCGGGGACTAATATATTTTACCGATGGATATGGGACATTTCCATTGAAAAAGCCATTGTATGATACGGCATTTGTATTCTTCCGGGAGGATTATCTGGATGTGGACGTGCCCCCCTGGGCAATGAAGCTGATACTGGATGAAGGGGATATTGGAAATGCAGTGGATGTAAGGGGCAGATAATCAATAGAAAGCAGGAAACAGAACATGAACATTAAACGAACCAAGGAAGAGATTAAAAACACGATTTCAGCCTATCTTTTGAAAGATGAATATGGGAACTATCAGATTCCTTCTATCCGGCAGCGTCCCATATTTTTATTGGGTTCTCCGGGAATTGGAAAAACCCAGATTATGGAGCAGATTTCTCAGGAGTGCGGTATTGGCCTGATATCCTATACCATTACCCACCATACCCGGCAGAGCGCAATCGGACTTCCTTTTATTTCTAAGAAGCAGTACGGAGAAAAGGAATATGCCATAACAGAGTATACAATGAGTGAGATTATAGGTTCTGTTTATGAAAAAATGGAACAGACGGGATTAAAGGAAGGGATTCTTTTTATTGACGAAATTAACTGTGTTTCAGAAACACTGGCACCTGCTATGCTGCAATTTCTACAGTGTAAATCCTTTGGTAATCATAAAATTCCCAAAGGCTGGATAATAGTGGCGGCGGGGAATCCGCCGGAATACAATAAATCTGTGCGGGAATTCGACGTGGTTACCATGGATCGTGTAAAGAAGATAGAGGTGGAGGCAGATTTTGATGTCTGGAAGGAATATGCCTATCATAATAACCTTCGCGGTGCGGTGATATCCTATCTGAATATCAGAAAACAGAACTTTTATCAGATGGAAACCACTGTGGACGGCAGAAATTTTGCAACACCCCGCGGGTGGGAAGATTTGTCCAATATGATTCAGGTTTACGAGAGTCTTAACAAGACCGTAGACCGGGAAGTGGTGATACAGTATATTCAGTTTCCTAAGATTGCAAAAGACTTTGCAAACTATCTGGAACTTTATTACAAATATCAGACAGATTACCAGATAGAAGCAATTTTTAAGGGACAGCCGGATGAGGTACTGCTGAAAAAGGCAGCCCATGCATCCTTTGATGAGAGGCTGAGTGTGGTAGGACTTATATTGTCCAAAGTAAATGAAGCAATGGGGAATGCGGTACGTCAGGAAGGTTATATGGAGCTGCTGCAGTCCTATCTGAAGGAATATAAAGAGGTGACAGAGAGTATTACCGAAGGGCTGAATGGCCAGCAGCTCTGCTTTAATCTCTGCCAGAAAGCGGCTGTGGAACGCAAGGGAAAGAAAAAGGAAGAACTCCTCACCAGAGAAGAAGACTATCGATATCGCCGGGTGATCCGTACCCTGGAAAAAATTCTTCAGGAGATGAAGCTGTCCTCTATAGAAGAAGCAGGGGCGTGCTTTCGTAAGGTGGAAGAAGTATTTCAAAGGGAAAATGAGAATTACGAGAAGATACGGCAGGAAGCAGAGCAGAAACTGGAATATGCCTTTGATTTTATGGAGGGAGCATTTGGAAGCGCTCAGGAAATGGTGATATTTATTACGGAATTAAATTTTAATTCCTATAGTGTACAATTTCTACGGGAATCAGACTGCGAACGATATTATCAATATAATAAGGAACTATTATTTAATGAGAAACGAAAGAAAATGCTAGAACGAATTCAGTAACAGGAGGAAAAAATGAAAAAGAAGATCATATTATTTGATTTGGATGGAACATTGGTAAACACAGGAGTGGGAATTACAAAGTCTGTAGGATATGCGCTGAAGAAGTTCGGAATAGAGGAACCGGACTTAAAGAAGCTGGAGTGTTTTATTGGTCCTCCTTTGGTAGAGTCTTTCCAGCGTGAATATGAATTTTCAGAAGAAGATGCATGGAAGGCAAGAAGATTTTATCACGAAAGATATAATACCGAAGGAATTCTTGAGTGTGAGCTTTATCCAGATGTAAAAGAGACACTGGAAAAGTTGTCCGGTGGAGAATACCGTATTGCAGTTGCATCTTCCAAACCGGAAGAATTATGTGAAACCATAATAAAGCATTTTCAGATAGAACATTATTTTGAACTGATTGGCGGTGCCGAGATGGATGGGACTATGGGCACAAAAGCAGAAGTGTTGAAACATGTCCTGAGACGGCTTGAGATTAAAAATAAAGATGAGGTTGTATTGATTGGTGACACCAGATACGATGCCATAGGTGCCCGGGAGACAGGTATAGACTGCATAGGAATTACCTATGGGTTTGAACATGATATAGATGCCATGAGAGAAGCAGGAACAGTTTATATTTGTGATACTCTGAAAGAAGTAGTAGAATATTTGGAAAATTAATAAGGAGGAGCGAATTATGTTGGAGAAATTAAATGCGGGAAGCAGTATGAACATGAATGGGCTGGGGGGAAAGACCATAGGAGAATTTTCAGGCAAAGAATGGGATGATCTTTTAGATAAGGCAGACGACGTACTGGAAGATTATAAGAAAAATCTGGAGGTACGGGAAGAAGAGGCTTTAGAAAGACAGAAAAAGAAAGCGGAAATGAATATACTGAGCGACTCCATGAACGAACTGGCAGGCGGGGGAAGTATGCGGTTCCTACAATTGAATCAGGGGGCAGGTATGTCGGGACAGGCAGAAAGCCAGAAGCAGGATACAGAAAATCCTGTAAATGGTCTTTTTTCAGAAGAGGCCATACAAAAAAATCTTCAGGACAGATTAAATATTCCCTATTCCGTCCTTGCAGATGAAAATGGAGTAATCGAGTATAATGGGGTAACGTTTACTGGAGATACGGACAAAAATACCCTGTGTCTTGGGAGTATGTACGACCCAAATAAGGTACTTACGATACAGTTGTCAGGGGGCGGCTATCTGAGAGTAAACAGGGATAATCTGGATGAGCTTGCCCGGGCAATCAATATGTTTTCCCCGGAAGATATAAACAGGATAATGCGGGCTATCGCGGAAGATGCAAGAGCCCGCCAGGTAGCAGAACAGATAGAGGATGAAGCCAGTGGTTTGCCAGTGATAAATAAGAAGGAAGAAGACAAAATATGAACCCGAAAAACAACAGCTTTCATGCCATTTTAAAATCAGCCAATGTGGTATACCCCATATTAATTTATTTTATAGCAACAACCATTGCTATGAATGTCTTTGTTATGATTGCAGCAGGACTGGGGGCAGATTATAATACTTATTATATGATGATACAAACAGCGGCAACAGCAGTAACCATTCCATTTATCTATCGTTATTATGAGAAGGATAAGAAGCAGCCTACGGTATTTCATCTGCATCTTTCAGCAATCATGGAGGGAAAAAGCAGAAATGAGAAGATAACAAATGGCGTTCTGATGTTTTTGGCGGGAGCTGCAGCAGGAATTGCGTTGAATAATGTAATGGCAATGACGCAGTTAGAACAGATATCAGAAGGATATCAGGAGGTAACCCGATATTTTTTTGCAGGAGGGGTTCTGTTTGAATTGCTTGGAGCCTGTCTTCTAACACCAATTTTGGAAGAAATGCTCTACCGAAGCGTGGTATATGGAAGGCTTTGTGATCTTATGATTTTCAGTGAAGATGAAGAAACAGAGGAGAAGCAGAAAAGGTATAAGAAGAACCGTGTGGTTGCTATGATACTTACTTCGCTGATTTTTGGAATGATGCATATGAATATTGTACAATTTATCTATGCTGCACTCTTGGGAATGATGCTCTGTTGGTTTGTAGAAAAGTCAGGGCATCTGTACGGAGCGATTATCGCTCATATAGGAGCAAATCTAATGTCGGTACTACGGATAGAGACGAGTATATTCGGGTGGATGGAAAACAGCAGGAATGTATTTATTGCAGCAACCGTCATTTTTGCGGCAGCAGCTGTTGTATTATTGGTAATCATTGGAAAAGTGAGCGGAAATAACACAAAAGAAGTATAAGGGTAATACATAAAGATTACATTGTAAAAAGCGAACAATTCAGAAACAATTTCATAAAAACAAGAAGAAAGAAGATGCTGATAGAAAAATATTTTAAGAAGTTTTTGGAAAAACTGATTAAAATTGTTTCTATCAGCTTTTTTTATAGAGAAAAATAGTTAAAATGACAGACAATAAATCGATAAAATAAAACTAAACTAATTATCTGAAAATTGGAAGAAAAAAACTATTTACATGAGAAAAAAATGGGTGTATATTTATTTCAACGCAAAAAAACAGCCTATATGGGTGAAAAAAGTGTGTGAAAATGCGGAAAACAGAGAGGATGAGAAGATGCAGGAAAAAGACAGAACAGCAATGGGAATGTATGATCCGCGGTTCGAACATGATAACTGTGGAATTGGAGCGGTTGTAAATATCAAAGGTATCAAAACCCATGAAACAGTGGAAAATGCATTGAAAATCGTAGAAAATCTGAAACATAGAGCAGGTAAGGATGCGGAAGGAAAGACCGGCGATGGTGTAGGTATTCTGCTGCAGATTTCCCACAAATTTTTTACAAAGGCAGCAAAGGAAGCAGGAATTTCATTAGGAGAAGAAAAAGATTATGGTATCGGCATGTTTTTCTTTCCACAGGATGAACTGAAACGTAATCAGGCGAAAAAAATGTTTGAAGTAATTGTCCAGAAGGAAGGGATGGAATTCTTAGGATGGCGGGAAGTAGCCATTGATTCCACCAAACTGGGACAGAAGGCAGTAGATTGTATGCCCTGTATCCTGCAGGGATTTGTAAAGCGTCCGAAAAATGTGGCAAAGGGTCTGGATTTTGATCGTAAACTGTATGTAGCACGCCGTGTGTTTGAACAGTCTAATGACGATACCTATGTGGTGTCCTTATCCAGCAGAACAATTGTATACAAAGGAATGTTTTTGGTAGAGCAGCTTCGTTTGTTCTTTGGAGATTTACAGGATAAAGATTATGTATCGGCCATAGCAACGGTACATTCCAGATTTTCTACCAATACAAATCCCAGCTGGGAACGTGCCCATCCCAACCGTTTTATTGTGCACAACGGTGAAATCAATACCATTCGTGGTAATGCAGATAAGATGCTGGCAAGAGAAGAAACAATGGAATCAGAGCATTTAAAAGGAGAGCTTCAGAAGGTGCTTCCGGTTGTAAACACCGAAGGTTCTGACTCTGCTATGCTTGATAATACATTAGAATTTTTAGTGATGAGCGGAATGGAGCTGCCTTTGGCAGTCATGATTACCATTCCCGAACCATGGGCAAATAACGGAATTATGAACCAGAAGAAAAAGGATTTTTATCAGTACTATGCCACCATGATGGAGCCATGGGATGGTCCTGCCTCTATCGTATTCAGTGATGGGGATTTAGTGGGGGCAGTGCTGGACCGTAATGGACTTCGTCCTTCCCGTTATTATATCACCAGTGATGACTACCTGATTCTTTCTTCAGAAGTTGGTGTACTGGATATTGAACCAACCGAAATTTTGGTAAAAGAACGTCTTCGTCCGGGGAAAATGCTTCTGGTGGATACAGTACAGGGAAGAGTTATTGATGACGATGAACTGAAAGAAAGATATGCGGGAAGACAGCCCTATGGAGAGTGGCTGGATCGTAACCTGATTGATCTGGGGCAGTTAAAGATTCCAAATCAGCGTGTACCGGGATATGCTCCGGAAGAACGCCAGAGAATGCAGAAGGCTTTTGGATATACATATGAATCCTTAAAAGAAGCAATTCTGCCTATGGCGAAAAATGGCGGTGAAAATACGGCGGCTATGGGAATTGATACTCCTCTGGCGGCGTTGGCAGGGGATCATCAGCCGTTATTCAACTATTTTAAACAGTTGTTTGCACAGGTAACGAACCCTCCCATCGACTCTATCCGGGAAGAAGTTGTAACTTCCACTACCGTATATATAGGAGAAGATGGCAACTTATTAGAGGAAAAGGCAGTCAACTGTCAGGTGCTAAAGGTAAACAACCCGATTCTGACCAACACGGATTTAATGAAAATTAAATCCATGAAGGTGGAAGGCTTTAAGGTAGTGGAACTTCCAATTATATACTACAAAAATACAAGTCTGGAAAAGGCAATTGAGTACCTGTATGTAGAAGCAGACCGTGCATATCGTGATGGAGCCAACATTTTAATTCTGTCCGACCGGGGAGTAGATGAGAATCATGTGCCCATTCCTTCTTTGCTGGCAGTATCTGCATTGCAGCAACATCTGATTAAGACCAAGAAAAGAACAGCTGTGGCAATGATATTGGAATCTGGTGAACCAAGAGAGGTGCATCATTTTGCAACCTTGTTAGGTTATGGAGCCTGTGCAATTAACCCATATCTGGCACAGGATACGGTAATACAGTTGATTGACGAGCATATGCTGGAGAAGGATTACTATGCAGCAATTTCCGATTATAACAATGCTATTTTGCATGGAATTGTAAAAATTGCAGCAAAGATGGGAATTTCTACTATACAGTCCTATCAGGGGTCTAAGATCTTTGAAGCAATTGGTATTGATTCGGAAATAATTAATAAGTATTTTACCGATACCGTAAGCCGTATCGGAGGAATTACCATAAGAGATATAGAAGATGATGTGAATGCACTTCATTCAAGTGCTTATGACCCTCTGGGGCTGGAAACAGATTTAACACTGGAGAGCCGCGGCCGTCATAAGATGAGAAGCGGTGCTGACAGCCATCTGTATAATCCCAAGACCATTCATCTGCTTCAGGAAGCAACGAAAAGAGGGGATTATGAACTGTTTAAACAGTATACAGACGCAGTAAATGCAGAAGAAAAGAATGCCAATATTCGTGGTATGATGGACTTTAATTTTCCGAAAAAGGGAATTCCGATTGAGGAAGTAGAAAGCGTAGATTCTATTGTAACACGTTTTAAATCAGGAGCTATGTCCTATGGTTCCATTTCAAAAGAAGCTCATGAGACACTGGCCATTGCAATGAATACCCTGCATGGCAAGTCTAACAGTGGAGAGGGTGGAGAGAGTCCGGAACGTCTGGTAACGGGAAGAGATGGATTGGACCGTTGCTCTGCCATTAAGCAGGTGGCCTCCGGTCGGTTTGGTGTAACCAGCCGTTATCTGGTAAGTGCAAAAGAAATTCAGATTAAGATGGCTCAGGGAGCAAAGCCGGGAGAGGGTGGACATCTTCCGGGGAAAAAGGTATATCCGTGGATTGCCAAAACAAGACTTTCTACACCGGGTGTATCATTGATTTCACCACCGCCTCACCATGATATCTATTCCATTGAAGATTTGGAACAGCTCATATTTGATCTGAAGAATTCCAATAAAGATGTCAGAATTTCTGTAAAGCTGGTATCGGAAGCAGGAGTAGGTACTGTGGCAGCAGGTGTTGCCAAAGCAGGAGCCCAGGTAGTTCTGATTTCCGGTTATGACGGCGGAACTGGTGCAGCCCCAAGCAGTTCTATCCATAACGCAGGACTGCCATGGGAATTGGGACTTTCAGAGACACATCAGACCCTGATTTTGAATGGACTTCGTAATAAGGTAAGAATTGAAACAGATGGAAAGCTGATGACAGGACGTGACGTAGCAGTGGCGGCAATATTGGGAGCAGAAGAATTTGGATTTGCTACCACACCACTAGTAACGATGGGATGTGTGATGATGCGTGTCTGTAATCTGGATACCTGCCCGGCGGGTATTGCAACCCAGAATCCGGAACTGAGAAAACGCTTCTCCGGTAAACCGGAATATGTGGTTAACTTTATGAAGTTTATTGCTCAGGATTTGCGGGAATATATGGCAAGACTGGGAGTTCGTACCGTGGATGAATTAGTAGGAAAAGGGAACCTGCTGAAGGTACGTGATGACCTTAACGAGAGAGAAAAAGAACTGGATTTATCCAGAATTATCAACAATCCATTTGCAGGACCAAAAGAAAAAGTGATTTTCGATCCGAAACAGGTATATGACTTTGAACTGGAGAAGACAAAAGATGAAACCATACTAATGAAACAGCTGAAAAATGCTTTGGAAAGCAGACAGAAGCGGGGCATTGATGTGGAAGTAACCAATACAGACCGCTCTTTTGGAACCATTTTCGGTTCTGAAATTACCAAGCGGTATGATGATACTCTGGATGAAGATACCTTTACGGTAAAATGTACCGGAGCCGGTGGACAGAGCTTTGGCGCTTTTATTCCGAAAGGATTGACTCTGGAACTGGTGGGAGACAGCAATGATTATTTTGGAAAAGGACTCTCCGGCGGTAAACTGATCGTATATCCTCCTACCGGAGTTAACTTCAAACAGGATGAGAATATTATCATTGGTAACGTGGCAATGTACGGTGCAACCAGCGGTAAGGCATTTATCAACGGTGTAGCCGGAGAACGATTCTGCGTACGTAATTCAGGTGCTAATGCAGTAGTGGAAGGTGTAGGAGACCATGGCTGTGAATATATGACAGGCGGCCGTGTCGTTGTGCTCGGTAAAACAGGAAAGAACTTTGCAGCTGGTATGAGCGGTGGTATTGCTTATGTGCTGGATGAAAATAATGATCTTTATACCAGAATTAACAAAGAAATGGTATTTTCAGAAGAAATTACATCCAAATATGATGTTATGGAATTGAAAGATATGATTAAGGAGCATGTATCCCTGACCAACTCTGTAAAAGGAAAAGAAATTTTAGATAACTTTAGTGAGTATCTGCCTAAGTTCAAGAAAATTGTACCTTATGATTATAACCGGATGATGATGGCGATTGTTCAGATGGAAGAAAAAGGTTTGAGCGCTGAACAGGCACAAATTGAAGCATTTTATGCAAATGCAAAGAATTAAGGAGGGGACGCAGAATGGGAAAACCAACAGGATTTATGGATTATAACAGACAGACAGCAGAGGCGGTAGCACCAAAAGAGCGTATCAGGAACTTTAATGAGTTCCATACCCCGCTGTCTCAGGAACAGCAGCAGAAGCAGGGGGCACGCTGTATGGCATGTGGTGTACCCTTCTGTCAGGCTGGCATGGAAATTATGGGGATGACTTCAGGATGTCCCCTGCACAACCTGGTACCGGAATGGAACGATTTAGTATACACCGGAAACTGGGAGCAGGCATACAGTCGTCTCAAAAAGACCAATAACTTTCCGGAGTTTACTTCAAGAGTATGTCCGGCACTTTGTGAGGCGGCATGTACCTGTGGAAATTATGGAGAACCGGTTTCCGTAAAGGAAAATGAGTACGGGATTATTGAATATGCCTATGAGCAGGGATATGCAGATGCAAAACCTCCCAAGGTGCGTACAGGTAAGACAGTTGCCGTTATCGGTTCCGGTCCCGCAGGGCTTGCAGCAGCAGACCAATTGAATAAGCGGGGGCATTCTGTAACGGTATATGAAAGAGATGATCGTGCAGGCGGTCTTCTCATGTATGGGATTCCAAATATGAAGCTGGAGAAACAGGTGATTGACCGGAAAATCAGCGTCATGAAAGAGGAAGGCGTTGCATTCATAACAGGTATCAATGTTGGAAAAGATCTTAAGGCAGCAAAGCTGTTAAAGGATTATAATCGTGTAATCCTGGCATGTGGAGCCAAGAATCCAAGAGATATCAAGGCGCCGGGACGTGATGCTAAGGGAATTCATTTTGCAGTAGATTTTCTGTCTGCAACTACAAAGAGCCTTTTAGATTCTGAACTGAAGAATAACAAGTACGTTTCTGCCAAAGGAAAGAAAGTGGTTATTATAGGCGGCGGTGATACTGGGAATGACTGTGTGGGCACTGCAATCCGTCATGGTGCAGTATCGGTAGTGCAGCTTGAAATGATGCCAAAGGCACCAGAACAGCGTGGGGAAGACAATCCCTGGCCGGAATGGCCCAAAGTCTGCAAAACGGATTACGGACAGGAAGAAGCAATTGCTGTATTTGGTCACGATCCCCGGGTGTATCAAACCACGGTAAAAGAATTTCTGAAGGATAAGAATGGAAATGTCAGCGGTGTTCTTGTGGTAAAACTGGAAAGTAAAAAAGATGAAAAAACAGGACGTATGACAATGGCAGAAGTACCAGGTTCTGAAACGAAAATGGAAGCAGATATGGTATTGATTGCAGCAGGATTTCTGGGAACCGAAAAATATGTGGCAGATTCATTTTGTATTAAGTTAAATGAAAGAACCAATGTGGAAACCGCAAAAGAGCAGTATGAGACAAATGTAAAAAATGTATTTACTGCCGGTGATATGCACAGAGGACAGTCTTTGGTAGTATGGGCAATACGTGAAGGACGTGAGGTGGCTCGTGAAGTAGATGCAAGCCTTATGGGGTATACAAACTTAAGAGGCTAGGGTAAAGTTTTTGTAGGAAAAATTAAATAGATAAAGAAGAAGCACCTG
>CAZUKR010000034.1:0-23990 GCA_964620885.1 uncultured Eubacterium sp. | reverse complement strand
AAGTGAACTGCCATACAGGGTACAGAAAGACAGTATATCATTTTTGATGTGCGGTTTTTGCTTTGCTTTTCAACTCAAAAACTGATAATATTTAGTAAAGAGATTGTCTAATGTTATCTTTGCAACGTGATGGTGTAACGTCATTTGGCGCAACACCCTACATCTCATTGACTGTTGCGTCTGCTTTAGAATATCTGGCATCTGGCAAAATAGATTTATATAAAACATCTGAGTTACAAGTAAAGATTGTTGTCAGAGTTATTGTCAATATCTGTTGTCAAAGAAAACTCAAATCTCATGAAGCTCCTTTTTACGTGTTTAAGGAAGAAAGCAGGTAATATGAAAATAGGCGAAAAAGAAAATCAGTTTGAACAATATCATTTGTCCAAAGAAATTATAGAGGCACTTATACTTTTGAGGTATATGACACCTACCAAGATACAGCAAGAGGTTATTCCGCTGATTCTTGCCGGAGAAGATGTTGTGGCGAAATCCCAGACTGGGACAGGAAAGACGGCAGCATTTGCAATTCCCATATGTGAAAGTGCAATATGGGAGGAGCGTCTTCCCCAGGCACTTGTGCTTGAGCCAACCAGAGAATTAGCAGTGCAGGTACGTGATGAAATTTTTTATATCGGGAGGAAGAAGCGCTTAAAAGTGCCGGCATTATTTGGCGGCTTTCCCATTGATAAACAAATTCAGACTTTAAAGCAGAAATCAAATATTGTAGTTGGAACACCCGGGCGCATTATGGATCATATCAGAAGAGACACCCTGAATCTTTCGGCAGTAAAAACATTGGTGATTGATGAAGCCGATTTGATGCTTGATATGGGATTTCTGGAAGATGTAAAACAGATTATTGAAAAATTGCCAAAGGACAGGCAGATTTTATTGTTTTCGGCCACATTAGAGGAGCAAATCCAAGAGTTGACAGCCGAATATATGGAGGAAGCAATATCTGTCATTTTGGAAGACGAGAAAAAGACGGCGGCATTAGTAACACAGACTGCCTGTCAGGTGGATTTAGAAGAGAAATATGAGGTTTTTATCAACATTCTTATAAAAGAAAATCCGAAAAGCTGCATTATCTTCTGTGGGACAAGAGAAATGGTAAATGTGCTTTGTCATAAGCTCCAAAGAGAAAGGATTCCCTGTGGAATGCTTCATGGAGAGATGGAGCAAAGGGATAGACTCCGAACCATCGATGATTTTAGAGGGGAAAGATTCCGCTATCTCATAGCCACGGATGTTGCAGCCAGGGGAGTTGATTTTGAACAGATTACCCATGTAATAAATTATGATTTTCCAACGGGGAGAGAGACTTATGTACACCGCATTGGAAGAACCGGACGAAATGGAAACGAGGGAAAAGCAATTAGTCTCGTGACTGAAGATGACCAGCGGATGCAGAGGATGGTGGAGGAATATCAGGAAATGGAGATTCCGGATATGCCCTGTCCTGTTAGAGAAGAACTGGACGAAAAAACGTTTAAAAAGAGCCAGAAACAGACAAGAACCAGGAAGGAAAGAAAAGGAACCGCGTTAGACCGTGGGATTACAAGGCTTTCTATCGGGGGTGGAAGAAAGTCTAAAATGAGAGCTTCGGACATTGTGGGAACGATTTGTGGTATTGAAGGAATGGAAGCTTTGGATATCGGAATTATTGATATCAGAGACAGCCTGACTCATGTAGAAATCCTCAATGGAAAGGGAACTATGGTGCTGAAGGCGCTTCAGACAAAACCGATAAAAGGAAAAATCCGGAAGGTACGTGTTACAAAAGGGCATTTATAGTCCATTAACTTATGCTGGCAGAACAGGAGTATTCTAACTCCCGTCTGCCAGTTTTTAAATTGTCACAGACCCTTATCTACTGCAAATTTTTCCAATAATGTTTCTACAGGCTTTTTTGCATTGGCATCCAATGCCTTGTTTGAGGACTCTGAAAATGCCCCACATTCCAGATTCAATATCCCATTTGAGACTTCCGGAACGATAAAGATAATCGCCGGGACATGAGGAACCATTTTCTAATTCCATATTGAAACTGTTGCCAATGCTGACAGCGCCTTGTAATGGAATGACTCTTGAGAAAGGATTGTTTGGCTGTTCCCTCCATTTGTGGCCGTGGATACCAATGCCCACGTTTCTTGGTTTATCTGCAGGCATCATGGTACGGAAAATGACCCGGTCACCGGTATAAGACTTAAAAATAGGTGTGGCAGGATCTCCATGGATTCTGCTGCTGAATATTTTTGAAATGTTCTTATTATTATTTAGTCTGTTGGCAAATCGTTCGGAACGGTAATTATAGCCCTTTTCTCCAGTGTCTTCTGCATCCACAGGCTCCCCATCAGCATTTGCAGTCTGTATGAGTATCTCTTTCTTATCCAGCATGCGAATACCATTTTGAATCATTAGAACGCATTCTCTGAAAGACTCTTCTCCGGGGGCAGTAATAACGGCTTCTTCTTCGTGTAATGCTTTTGCAAGAGAGAAGCTGCGATACCATTTTGCACCTACCGGTTCAATAATAATTGCCCCGAACAATCCATGGTATCGGTGATTTCGTATATCCCCAAAAGATTGAATAATACATGCGCCATATTCTTTGTCAGCGTGCCAGAGATATCTCTTGCTCTCTCCCACACCAACCGTCTGCTCACGATTATTATATCCAACATTAATTCCAGAGTCACAAATGGCATCATAGCCTAAAAATTGAGGATTTAATGATACGCGCATAGAAGGCTTGTGTTTGTAATCCAGTGGTACCCGTGGATAGTCAAAATACTGAATTGGTTTTTGGGCATCAAACAGGTTATGAAGCGTAATTTCAACCCAATCCCCTGCGTTAGCACGAATAATCAAAGGCTTTGGCTGGTATTTGCTGTTATCACACATGGCAAGCTTGGTATCTTCTAACGGAACAAACATCAATCCGTCAGGATCATGGTCTCCATAATTATTGTAAGAAATTTTTCTCTGTATTGCAGCTACTTCATATTTTCGAATTACATCATCTTTCTTTGGACATGGAGGCAAAGGAATAATCTGATCTTTTTCTTTGCAAAGGGGTTTAAGGTGTTTGTGTAAATAGTGATACACTCGGATAATTCCCCAAAGTCCAAGCCATGCATCATCAATGCCGCCATAATAGTAAAGGTAATCCCCCGGTTCATACGGTTTTGTAACGTGTACATTAAATACTTCGGAAATTCCGATTGTCTGGGAAGCAACAAGTGGTGAATTAATATCAGAAATTTCCTTTTGCCATGACATTCCGGTGAGATTAAAGCAATGCTGTTCTTCATGTGCACCATCAAGCAGACGAATCATCAGTTCATCACCCGGATAGGTCTCTAAGATAGGAGTAGCAGGGTCGCCATGAACAAGGGAGCTGAAAATATAAGCAGGGTCACAGTCATCCTTAAGGCGCTCACGCATGGGTTCAGAGCGGTAGTTTATTCCCATGACACCGGGGTCATCATGTGATCCAGGGACTTCGGGAGGGTTCAGTGGATGCCCGTCTTTATCAAAGAGCAGGGTAAAATCATGAACAAACAAAGCAAATTCCCGGAAGGAGGTGCCGTCTCTTCGTTTAATCACAGCATTCGTTCCAGATTTTAATTCATCTCCGGTTTTCGGATGGTGGAAAGTTGCACCGGCTTCTTCTATGATTAAAGCACCAAAAACGCCATGCTGTTGGTGGGAGTTGGCAAATAAATGGTCATGGAAAAATACTGTCCTAAGCTCAGTGTTTGCGAAAAAGCGTTCGATTAAGGTTTCGTATTTTCTTGCACCTGCGATATTGTTCCAGCCGTTGGCAGCACCGTCTGAAACGATGGTATCAAATTTTACAAGATGAATATGGTACCCGGCGATGTCTGTTTTTGTTTTCATCTGAAATGGACTTTCCTCCAAAAATTCAGGAAGCAGGTTTGTGAGTCTGACTTCAATACATTCCCCGGCGTTGGCGCGGATAACAAGAGGCTCCACGCATATTTCTCCATCTTCTACTTTTTTCACATAGGCATCCAGACCACCGTGATATTCTAAATCCTCTTTCAACACAAAAAATCTTCCCTGTGGGTCGTTCCAGCCATAACGATTATATATTACTTTTGCCTGAACTAATGCAAGCTCAAACAACTTGACCTCTTGCCCGTCTAAGCCGCATTTACAGTCTGTATGACATGGACAAGAGTCCGAATATAAAGCTCCCGGTTCAAAATTACGAACAAAGTTGGCTCTTTCTAAATCGGTTGGCTCAATCTTATTTGCTCCATCAGCATCCAAAACACCAAGTGGAGGCTGCAAAGGCGGCATGCCAAATTCGCCATTGATAAAATTTGGATATCCGGGATGGTCCTTGTCTTTTTTAGGAGGCAGAATTCTGTCCTTTAGCGGAAGCAAAGGCCGAATGACTGTTCCATCCGGAAGTTTTCCGTTTCCATCCTCAAGCCTGTCGTAAATCCTCAATAGTGTCCACATTCCTTCGTGAAAATGTGGATAAAGATGACAGTGGAAAATCACGTCTCCTATTGTGCGGTTAAGACTACCCGCTCCATGAAGAAGATCAAGGGTATAGCATTCCTGCGGACTAATGGAGATGGAATCAATAATTGTTGAATTCGGATTATTGTCTTCCAGCTGCCATTGATGATTATGGAGATGGAACACATGGGTTTCTTTGATTCCTCCGTGAATCAGACGGATTTTGGAAGGATCTCCCGCATATGCATGCAAAATTGGAGGAGCAGGGTCCCCGTACACCCATGAACTCATGGAAATGTCCTCCCCACTGTCCGAATGGTCATGAGTGAGTGGCGGACGATTCCGCATAGGCTCCGCACGGTAACTGATTCCGGTTGTTGAGGATGGCAGACCTGTATGTGGGTCAAGGGGCTGCTCGCCATCTTTATTTTTGATTTCTAGTTCATCCTGGAAGAATACCGCATATTCACGAAAGGCTGGTTTTGTTGGATGATAAATATCAGCAAAAAGCCCGCTTTCTAGTTCCATCCCAGTCTCAGGATTAAGCCATCGGGACTGAGGGGCCTCCACAATGATAGCGCCAAAAAGACCGTGGACATTGGTTCCTTCTTCGCTGCTTCTTGTATCACCCATATCATTAAAAATGTATACTCCTTCCTTATCAGCATACCAGGTATAGGTGATTTGATGTTTTGTCGTGGAATCTCTATTATATCCCACACTTGCTCCGTCTGATGTCTGTACATCGTAATCAAGCCCCTGTACATGAATAGAAAGGGGGCGGTTCAGGGAGTGGTGAAAGGAGATAACAACTTTGTCTCCAACATTTGCCCGGATAACTAATGGCTTAACGCCTTCATATGGTTGAGGAATTTCCTGATAAAAATGTTGAAGTGCTTCCTGACGTATTCTGTCAGCATCTTTTTCCAGCACGAACAAAAGACCATTCGGGTCATGATCGCCATATTTGTTATATACAATAGGAATCTCAATTGCTTCTATTTTATAGAAACGAGTTTCTTCTTGTACAGGGTAATTACATAACTGCATTTCATAACTCCCTCCTAGTCATCGATCCGCTTTTCAAAATTCGGATGTAATGATTCGCTTCACGCAGAACATGGTCAGCAAGAAGAGGAAGGATGATAGATGCAACATTACAATTTAATATTCCTTCTGCTCCGGCTTCTTTAAATTCACGGTATTTTAATGTCTCCTCCAGAGATTTTCGGCTCAAATCACTCATGGCTTTACAGTCTTGCTCATTTGCCATTTTAAGAAGCTTTTTATAGTCCATTGCAAATTCATCAGCAGTGCAAATCAGTTCTGCCTCGGATGGGTCTAACAGACCTCGGATGAACAATGCATGTTCCATCATAATCTGGTTCCAGAATTCTTCGGTTTCCCGCAGATGCTGGCAGGTAATCCGCCTGTTCTGCATCAAATCTCTAATAATACAGCGATATAATTTAGCCTCTCTTTGTATATGTTTTATTAGAAGAGGATAATTTGCAGTAAAAAGCTGGCATCTTCCAACTTCTCTTAAAATGTCTTCTTTAAAGTCAATCAAATCATTTAACAAAGAAATAGATTTTCGGTTCAGCTGGTGTATTATTTTTATACAAACATTTCTATCATTCTTAGGGCATCTGGCGTGTAAGTTCTGCTGCATTACGGAAATCTTGCTGTCAATAGCAACACCACTAAGGTGTTCAGTTCTTTTTTCAGCAGGAATGGTAAACTCAGTAACCAATTCGTTTGAATTTAAAATACCACGGTTAATCTGCCCGTTACTGATCTTAACCACATCCCGAAGAAAAGCTTCAAATTGCTGTCTAAACCACTCGGCCTTATTAATCCATGCCTCATCCTTGCATGGAAAGCCAGCCTCTAAAAATAGTGCATGTTCCTTCATAATTCGCGCAAAAAACAAATGAGTTTCGAGAGATAATGTTATATAATTGTCCATAATATTCTTTACCTTTAATTTTATATTTCCCTATAGTGTATGCATGCAATTCGCAAAAGTACGGTGACAGGGAAAGCTGGAAAAGTAGAAAATGCCCGTTTATTTGAGCTTTTTTAATAACTCTATGGGTTTTTATTTTATTTTCCGGCATAATATGTTAAAATGTGGTAAACAAAATACTTGCACTTTCTCAAGGGGGGATTGGATGAGGGTATTGAAAATATACCAGTTTCAAATTGTATTGGTAGTTCTTTTCGCAGTGTTGACAATATGTTTCTTCCGAAATGAGAGTGACATAAATGGGGAGCCCGAATATGTACCGTATAATGAGGACTGGAGTTGTAATACGGAAGGAAAGCAGGTGACTTATGCTCAGCTGCCTAAGAAGGTTGAGAACACCAACCAAGTGGTACTAAAGCGGCTTCTGACAGAAGAAGTCATACGGGAGAAGCAGATTGGATTTTATACTGCTCATCAGCTGGTGGAGGTTTCGGTGGACGGGGAAAAGCTATATTCCAAAGAAGTACCAAAGGATATAGAGAGTAAGACCACCGGAAAATGCTGGAATTTTGTAAAAATAAAAAAATCCTATGAAGGAAAGCAACTGACCATAAAAATCAATAATTGTTATAGGGTGAGCAATTTAAAAGTGCCCTACTTTTATTATGGGTCAAAGTCTGCCATTGTAATAAAGGTCATTAAGGACAATTTGGTCTCAATGATTATCAGTGTAATGATGCTGGTAGTAGGAACAATTATGGTTATGGTCTGGTATATACTGGGAAATAAGATATATCTTCACCGGGGCATGCTTTGGCTGGGATTGTTTACCATAAGCCTTGCCTTATGGTCTGGTATGGAGACGCATATTCTGCAGATTATGTATGGCAGGGAAGTCTTATTTGGTGGAATTGCATGTCTGGGACTGAAACTCATGGTATGTCCGGCAGTACGTTTGATACAGGTGTTATGCCATGAGGAACATAATAAGATAATGAATTTACTGTGTATTGCAGGAATAGCAGATTTCATGGTAAGTTTTGTACTTCAGCTGTTTGCTGTAGTAGATTTGGGAGAAAGCCTGTGGGTTACTCATCTGCTGCTGGGGGGCGCAGTTGCTGCAGTGGTGATGGTAATAATCAAACAATGGAGGAGAAAGAAAAGAAGACTGTTCGAGAACAAGAGTGTAGTATGGATAAATGCGATTGGTATCGGCATTCTTGGAATATGTATTGTAGCAGATGTTGTAAACTATAATTACAGATTTGCAAATGACATGGCAATGTTTACCAGAATGGGCTGGCTGGTGTATATCGCAATACTTGGGTTGCAGCTTTTTGCTCAATCGGCTAAGCTGGTTCAAGAAGGGAAAAAAATTAAGATAATAAAGGAAGAAGCAGAACAGGATGGACTGACTCATGTGAAGAACCGGAAGAGTTTTGAGGATTTCATATCACTAATTCCGACTACAGAATATGCAAGGTATTCCATGGTTATGTTTGACTTGAACGATCTGAAGACAATGAATGATCAATTTGGACACGGTATGGGAGACTGTTATCTTATTATAAGCAGTGAGATTATAAGGGATATTTACGGGGAATACGGAGAAATATACCGAATTGGCGGAGATGAATTCTGTCTCATTTCCACAGAATTAGAAGAAGAGGAATATCTGGAGTGTGAAAAGCGGATGTGTGATTGGATGAGAAGTCTGAAAGGAACACAGGCAAAGGATTTTATGAAGATTGCCTCTGGATATGCAAAATACAATTGTAATAGAGATATAACCATACAGGATGTACTGGAACGTGCGGATGAGCAAATGTATCAGCGCAAGAAAGAACTGAAAAAGAGAAAATAAATAGGAGGAATCGGAACAATGCGTTATATGCCAATATCTAAGATAGAAAATGGGATGGCGTTAGGACAGGATATTTATGATGGCGAAGGAAGATTGTTGCTGGCCAAACATTTGATTTTAAATGAGGAGTATATCAGAAATCTGGGCGGTCTGGGATTTCCGGGGATTTATATTGATGATGAATTTTCAGAAGATTTGGTAATTCCCCAGGTGATTAGACCGGAGGTAAAGCGTGCGGCATTAAAAAAGGTGCACGATTTATTTATGGATAATCCCAATATCCCCATGGAGCAGCAGAATCTGCAGAAAGTAGTTCTGGATGTAATGGAAGATGTGTTGAATAATGGAGATGTCATGTGTAATATGCTGGATATAAAAACATATGATGATTATACATATTTTCATTCTGTAAATGTAGCAGTTCTGGCAACCATGATAGGGGCAGCATGCAACATGAATCAGACGGAACTGAATATACTTACCACCGCAGCGATGCTTCACGATATTGGTAAAAGATTTGTAGAGCAGGAGGTACTGTGTGCCAAAAGAGAACTTACGGAAGAAGAAAGATTGTTGATTAAGCAGCATCCAAAGCTGGGATATGAATTTTTGAAGGATAATTTCGATTTCTCTTCTTACGTATATACCACCGTACTGGAACACCACGAATGGTATAATGGATGTGGATATCCCCTGCAAAAATCAGGAACCGATATTCCTATTTATGCAAGAATTGTAAAGCTGGTAGATGTATATGATGCTTTAACCTCAAGACTTCCATACCATGAGGCTGTTTCCCCATCAGAGGCGGTAGAATATATTATGGCAAATGCAGGAGCAGAGTTTGATCCGGAGCTGGTAAATATCTTTATGAGAAAAATAGCAGTTTATCCCGTGGGGTGTGAAGTAAAGCTTTCAGACGGAAGAACAGCCATTGTAATGGAAAATTACCGGGAATTTATACTCCGGCCAAAGGTGAAAATATTACCCGAGGGAGAAATTATTGATTTGAAATCAGATGAAAGTGCGAGAAGTTTGACAATTTTAGAACTTTTAATGTAAGGTATAGAAGCAAGGAGAATTTATTAACAGGATGGTGAAGGCATGGCAGCGCAGATTAAGGAAACGATAGATATACTGTTGGCAGAAAGCTTTAAGGAACTGGCTTGTCGTCAGCCCATTGAAAAGATTACCATTAAACAAATCACGGATAAGGCAGGAGTCATCCGCCCAACCTTTTATAATCACTTTCAGGATAAATATGAGCTGTTGGAGTGGATTATGAAGAAACAGATACTGGAACCCATCCGGCCACTGATATTTGCAGGAATGGTAGACGAAGGAATGATGCTGATGTTTACTACCATAGAGAAAGAAAAGGAATTTTATGGAAAAGCCATTAAGCTGGAAGGGCAAAATTCCTTTGAGAGCATTATCAAAAAATGCATTCAGGATACACTCTTAGAAGTGCTGCAGTGGGAACCAGGGGAAAATGGTAATGCCAAGTACCCATGGCTGACCTTAGAGCATATTGCAGAATTTTACGCTCAGTCTATGTGCTTTACCATTGTAAAATGGATAGAGAGTGGGATGTCCATAAGTCCCAGAGAAATTACAGATATCTATAATTATATTATGTCTCATCCCATGAATGAGGTATTAAAGGGAAGGTAAATCAGAGCCGGCATATATACAATTTTAAATATATGTATAAGGAAAATGACAAAAATATAAAAATGTATATCATAAATATACAGCCTTGAAAGATTGAATATGTATTTGTTCAATCTTTTTTTTTATACTCTGACATGAAGCAAACAACAAATAAAAGAGAAAGAGATGAAAAGCGATGATTAAATTTGGAAAAGGGGTTGTAAAGTTTCGTGTTCCGATTTTTATAATCAGTGTACTGCTTTTAATTCCCGCAGCATTTGGCTACTTTAATACCAGAATCAACTATGATATTCTGACATATCTGCCAAAAGACATTGAAACAATGAAGGGGCAGGATATTCTGGTAAATGAATTTGGAACAGGAGCATTTTCCATGTGTGTGGTAGAGGGAATGGAAAAGAAGGATATAGCTGTTCTGAAAGAAGAGATGGAGGGTGTGAATCATGTAAAGAATGTTATCTGGTATGATTCATTAGCAGACCTGTCTATACCCATGGAGTTTTTACCACAGGAGGTATACGACGTATTTAATACAAAAGACAGTACCTTAATGGCAGTATTGTTTGATACCTCCATGTCATCCGATGAAACCATGGATGCGGTTGAAGAAATCAGGGAGCTGGCAGAGGATCAATGCTTTGTCAGTGGTATGTCGGCAGTTGTAACGGACATTAAGAATTTGTCTGATAAGGAGACACCAATCTATGTATTGATTGCGGTGTTATTATCCTCTCTGGTATTGGCATTAACCATGGATTCCTTTCTGGCACCGGTATTCTTTCTGCTAAGTATAGGAATGGCAATTGTGTATAATTTGGGAACCAATATTTTTATGGGAGAAATTTCCTATGTGACAAAGGCATTGAGTGCCGTACTGCAGCTGGGGGTAACCATGGATTATTCTATCTTCCTGTGGCACAGCTACGAAGAAAACCAGCAGAGATTTCCGGGGGATAAAAATCGTGCCATGGCACATGCAATTTCCAATACACTAACCTCGGTGGTGGGAAGTTCCATTACCACGGTAGCAGGATTTATTGCACTATGCTTTATGAGTTTTACCCTTGGCATGGATCTTGGCATTGTTATGGCAAAGGGCGTTGTATTTGGAGTAATTGGATGTGTAACAATTCTGCCTGCAATGATACTGATTTTCGATAAGGCAATTCAGAAGACCAGCCATAGACCGATTATTCCGGATATGGGGGGAATTGCAGATTTTGTAACTAAAAGATTTCCAATCTTTATTATTATATTCCTGATAATACTGGGTCCGGCTTTATATGGATATAACAACACAGACGTTTACTATGATTTGGCGGGAACCCTTCCAAAGGATTTAAAGAGTATTGCTGCCAATGATAAGCTGGAAAAGCAGTTTGAAATGAATTCCACCCATATGATTCTGCTGGACAGCAGTATTCCGGCAAAAAATGTAAAGTCCATGATGGATGAGATGAATCAGGTGGATGGCGTAAAGGCGGCTTTGGGCATGGATTCCATCGTGGGTCCGTCCATTCCCCGGGAGATGATACCGGATGAAATCAAAAGCAATCTAATCAATGGAAAATATCAGCTTCTGCTGGTAAGTTCAGAGTATGGAACGGCTTCTGATGAAGTAAATGCACAGATTGATGATTTAAATAAAATTCTCAAGAAGTACGATCCGGAGGGGATGCTGATTGGTGAAGCGCCCTGTACAAGAGACTTAATTTCAATTACAAATAATGACTTTAATGTTGTAAATACAATCTCTATTGGAGCAATTATCCTAATTATTGCAGCCGTATTTAAGTCCATATCTCTTCCGGTCATTTTGGTATCCGTCATAGAGTTTGCAATATTTATCAATATGGGTATTCCGGCATATACCGGAACAGAACTGCCCTTTATAGCCTCTATTGTAATTGGAACCATCCAGTTAGGAGCTACGGTGGATTATGCTATTTTAATGACCAACAGATATAAGAAGGAGCGTTACCATGGTGTGGAAAAGAAAGAAGCAGTTACCATTGCCCTTAGCACATCCCTGCAGTCTATATTTGTAAGTGCCATGAGTTTCTTTGCAGCAACCTTCGGTGTTGGACTATATTCCAATATTGATATGATTAGTTCATTGTGTACCTTAATGGCCCGGGGCGCGTTAATCAGTATGGTTGTGGTAATCTTTATTTTACCTGCAATGTTCATGGTATTTGATAAGCTGATCTGCGTGTCCAGTATGGGATTCCGGAATAAAGAACATAAGATAGAGCAAAATGTAAAAACCGTGTAGAATATCAGGAGGTAATTAAAATGATAAATAAAAAATATGTAGTGCGAATAGTGGCAGGAGCAGTGACGGTAGCCATGCTGGGAACAGGAGCAGGTGTGTATAACGTTCATGCAGAAAAGGACGTAAAGACCGTAAAGACAGGGCAGGAAGAGAAGCTGATAAAAGCCCTATCAAAGGAAACGGAAGAAAATAAGGATGCAGGAAAAGAAGAGACGGTATATGTAATAGCCAAAGCAGATGGAACCCCTGACAACGTGATTGTCAGTGAATGGCTGAAAAATAAAGAAGGAAGCAATACCCTTCAGGATGTCTCTGACTTGGAAGACATTACCAATATTAAAGGAGATGAAACTTTTACCCAAAAGGGAAATAAGATTACCTGGAAAGCTCAGGGAAATGATATTTATTATCAGGGAACTACGGAGAAAGAGCTGCCTGTACAGGAGAAAATAACCTATTATCTGGATGGACAGGAGATGGAGCCGGAAAAAATGGCTGGAAAGAGCGGTAAAGCAACCATTCGTTTTGACTATACCAATAATGCCAAAACAACAGAAACAGTAGAGGGAGAAACATATGAAGTATATGTGCCCTTTACGGTTATGACAGGTATGATTCTTCCGGAAGATTTCAGTAATGTAGAAGTCACCAATGGCAAAGTAATCTCCGATGGGAGCAAAAAGGTGGTTGTAGGAATTGCAATGCCGGGATTAAAAGACAGCCTTAACATGAAAGAGGAAGATTTAGATGAGGATGTAAACATTCCTGATTATGTTGAAGTAACTGCAGATGTGGAACATTTCTCTCTGGATATGAGTATGTCTGTTGTTATGAGTGAGCTGATTGGAAATTCCGATTTGGAGGGAACCTTTGATTTGACCGGTTTAGAAGAAGGTATTGATAAGATGTCCGATTCTTCCAAGCAACTGGTGGAAGGAAGTACAGATCTTGCAGAAGGGCTGGACACTTTAAAGGACAGTATGAGCGCGTTTGCAGCAGGTGCTGACACCTTAAAGAGCGGTATTGCAGATTATACAAACGGAGCTTCAAATATAAGCCAGGGAGCAGAGGCATTAAGCAGTGGAATAGGTACTTTAAGTGAGGGCGTATCTTCTCTTACGAATGCATTGGGAACAGCTATGAGTGATAGTGAGAAGCAGGAGACGGCAGAACAGGCAGATGCGGCTGTAGATAACGCATTTGCGGGAGGAATGTCTGCTTCCGTAGCAAGTCAGGCATCCCAGCAGTTTAAGGATACCATGACAAGTGATGAAACAGTAGGGGCAATTTATCAGGGAATGCGGGACAGTGAACTCTATACCGGTCTTTATGATGCAGTGTGTGCTCAGAAAATTCAGGAAATTATGGCGTCAGCACAGGTGGATCAGGCAACCGCACAGGCAATGTTCGCAGCACATAATGGTCCCGGACAGGTACAAACGGCTGTAGAACAGAAATTGCAGACGCTGGCAGCCAGTGTTGCAGCAGGAATTGCGGAGAATGGAAAAACTGCCATGGGTACCAGTGTGGCGGATGCATGTAAAACAGCGGCAAAGACGGCAGCAGAAACCGCGGCAGTAAGGGGAGCGGAGGGAGCAAAATCCAAGATTGCAGAACAGCTGCAGCAGTCAGGAATGGCAGATGGTATCTTAGCACTGAAGGATGGTGCAGATAAGCTGGCGCAGGGAAGTGCTTCTCTGGTTGCTAATAATAATACTTTGACAGATGGTGCGGATAAGATTTCAAAAGCGGCATCTCAGCTGACGGGTGGCGTAAATAAGTTAGAGGGCGGTTCCAATCAGTTGATGAAAGGAATGGTTAAGTTTGATGAAGAAGGAATTCAAAAACTGGCAGATTCCTATCACGGAGATGTAAAGGAGCTCTTGAATAAGCTGGTTGCAGTGTCACAGGCAGGAAAAAATTACCAGACATTTACCGAGATTGCTGATAAAACGCAGGGAACAGTAAAATTTATCCTGCGTACAGAAGCCATAAAAGAAGAAAAATAGATAAATTGACAGGAGCAAATCCATATGAACATTATAGATGAATTGATTATTATTGCCGGAATATCACTGGATATTTTTGCAGCCATGGAATGTCAGGGTTCTCTGGTTCCCAAAATAGAAAAAAAGCATCTTGCATTAATGTGTGGGGTTCTCATCGTTGGGCAGGCGGCCGCTTTGGGGATAGGAACGGTCGTTTCAGTGCTTTTGCGCTGCTATAGGGTTTCAGAGTATGAAATCTTTTTAGAGGGGGTTCTGGCGGCAATTATCTTCTTTTGTATGGGTATCAGACTTTTGTTAAAAGCTTGGAAAAATGAGGGTATTATAGAACACCGAAAGGAAAAATTTAACATGCCAGAGTTTTTGCGGCTGTGGGCAAGGAACAGTATCTTTGCTCTGCTGACAGGAATTGCCGTTGGATTTTTGAACAGCAATATGATGGTAATTCTGGTTATGGTGACTGCCATAACAGCAGCAGCGGCGGTACTTGGAATGTATACCGGCTACCGATTGGGCTATGAACATAAGGTAAAGGCATATCTTGCCGGAGGCATACTTTTGATAATAGCCGGTATAAATGTAATCATGAGACATATCATGTTAATTGTATAAATTTCAGTCTCTGCAAAATTGAATGCTTTGCAGAGGCTGTTTTTCTGTGATATAATCTAGAAAAGAATTAAAAAGATAGGGTGATTACATGAACAGAAAAGTGGCCTATATTGATGTAAATGAATGGAACAGAAGAGTCATGCGTTTTATCTGGATTGGACTACTGAATATTCTTTTGGTGGAAATACTGCTCTTTTTCATGTATAAACCAGTACCGGAATGCAGTAAGCTGGAATATTTCAGATTGTTCGTAATAACGCCTGTCATTCCGCAACTTATTGCGGTGGTTGGCATGGAGTTGGCATCACGCTTTGTCAGGATTCTGGGAGAACAATTTGTGACAGTATGTATGGTAGTAGGACAATTTGTTCTGATTGGAACACTGGTGGCAGTTCATAATTCTGTGCCGTTTATGTGTATGACATTAGTGTATCCCCTGATTCTCACCAGTGTATATCGAAGAAACTATATAAGATATCTGGCAGTAGGACTGTGCATTGGCATATATACCGGAATCATGTACGGTATTATCCCTTCCACAGAATTCCAACCCCAAAATAGTACCCTGACTTATGTCATAATATTTATTTCTTTTTCTTTCATGACCATTGTCTGTACCAATATATTGACATCTGTGGTGGTGGCATTTGAAGATCAGAACAAGAAGCTGAAGGAAGAGAATAGCAAAATAATAGAAGATACACGAAGAGATTCCATGACGAACCTTTATAACCATAAGGCTTTTTATGAAGCCTTAAATGAACGGGCCACACAGCAAAAACAGTTTTCCATGGTTATTATGGATATCGATAACTTTAAGCGCATTAATGATACGTATGGCCATGCCGCAGGGGATCAGGCTATTTTACAGGTAGTGGCTATTATAAAAAAACATATAGGAAAGAATGATATTGCCGCAAGATACGGAGGAGAAGAATTTGCAGTGCTTCTGCCTGGGAAAAATGAATCAGAAGCATATGAGGTAGCCGAGCAGATACGAAAAACCTGTGAGACCCACAAGATGTCGGGGATTTCAGAAAAGATAACGATTTCTCTTAGAGTGATAGAATCTGGGGACAACAGCAATGGTATTTTACTGTTTAAGCAGGCAGATGAAGCGCTGTATGAAGCGAAGCGGTCCGGGAAAAATAAAACTGTATGCAGTAAGAAATAAATAGAAGTAAAAACGTGAAAGAACAGTTTCTACTGTTCTTTCACGTTTTTAAGTTTATAAGACGGCAGTTTTCCAGCGTTTGAAGGTATTCAGCCAATCGCTCATAAAGAGGTTCCGCTTCCGTTCCGAAAAAGTCATCTACTTCCTGTCCCAGCTGAATAATATTTTTTTCACCATTGATGTTATTCCACACAAAGCTTCCAAGTTTGTCCAGGTGAACCTGAGTAAACCGGGGCCGGTGAAAAATTTTCTGGGCAGTCCGATTGAAAAAACCAGTGTTTTCTATAAACAGGGTGGCGGTGTCTGTTGTATCCATATCCCAGGTAATTACTTGGTTTTTTGCCGGAATGTATTCCAGATAATTTTGTTTAGATGATGATGTTTTCATGTTTTATATATCCTTTTTTGTTTTTTTCCATAAAGAGAATTTCAATACACTTAAAATAATCAAGGCAAATGCAATGAGACTTCCCCATGCATTTCCAGTGAAGGGTAAAGTCAGATTTATGCCTGCAACAGCCAACACAGCAAGCAGGATTCCAACCAGGCCTTCTCCCGCAATCATACCGGAACAATAGAGGGTACCGCTGTCAATGGCGGAGTCGGACTTTTTGTTAAGGAAAAAGCGAATCACTCCTCCAACCATAATACAGGCATTCAGATGTACCGGAAGGTAAATGCCAATGGCAAAAGGAAGAACGGGAATTCCCAGTATTTCTATTGCAATAGCAAGAAAGACACCCATGAATACCAGAGACCAGGGAAGATTGTTTTCCATAACCCCTTCTACAATCATTTTCATCAGCATAGCCTGAGGTGCACCTAACTGCTCAGAACCAAAGCCCCATGCCGCATTCAGCAGATATAGCACACTGCCGATAACGATAGAGGTGGAAGCAACCCCGATTAATTCACCAATCTGCTGTTTCCTTGGAGTGGCGCCTAAAAGATAACCGGTTTTTAAATCCTGGGAAGTATCTCCGGCAATAGCGGCCACAACGCAGATAATAGAACCGATGGCAATGGCACCCTGCATACCGCTGATACCTGTATTACCGGAAGATTTAAGAATAATGGTGGAAAACAGCAGGGTTGCAATTGCCATGCCGGAGACAGGATTATTACTGCTTCCCACCAATCCTACCATTCTGGAAGATACTGTAGCAAAGAAAAATCCAAATACAATAACAAGAACTGCCCCGGACAGGTTTACAGGGATGGCAGGAACAAGCCAGACCAAAATTGTAATTACTACGATACAGCACAAAACAAAACCTGTGTTCAGATTTTTGTTAGTCCTATCCCCATCAGTAGTGTGGGAAGCCCTCAGTCCTTTCAGCGCATCCCGAAAGGTGCGTATAATCAAAGGAAGGGATTTTAAAAGGCTGATGATACCGCCGGTTGCCAGTGCACCTGCCCCAATGTAGCGGATATAGCTCCCCCAGATGGCTCCTGCGCCGCCTGTTGCATAGAGCTGGCTAATGGGTTCCATACCTGGGTATAAGGTAAGGTTAGAGCCAAACAGGACGATACAGGGAATCAGCACCAGCCAGCTTATCAGGCCGCCGGCAAACATATAGGAAGCAATTCTGGGGCCGCAGATGTAACCTACACTTAAAACGGCTGGATAGATTTGTGTTCCTATTTCCCCGGCAAAGCCCTTAAAGTGCAGGGCGATTTCGCTTGGAATCAGTTTCAGACCATCTATAACGAATTTAAAAACAGCGGAAATCCCCATACCTGCAAATACCGTAGAAGCATTGCTGTCCTGCTTCTCTCCTGCCAGAAGAACTTTTGCGCAGGCAGAGCCTTCCGGATAGGGAAGAATTCCATGTTCTTTTACAATCAGGGCATTTCTCAGGGGAATCATAAAAAGCACACCCAGAAGTCCGCCAAACAGTGTAATCAATGTAATTTCAAGGATATTTGGCGTATCCATCTTGCCTTCTGCTGCCCATAGGAATAGTGCCGGCAGAGTGAAAATAGAACCTGCGGCAACAGATTCTCCGGCAGAACCAATCGTCTGTACCATGTTGCTCTCCAAAATGGAGCTTTTGCGCAGAATTAAACGCAGCCCTCCCATTGCAATAACGGCGGCGGGAATCGAGGCGGAAATAGTCATGCCGACCCGCAGGCCAAGATATGCATTGGCAGCACCAAAGATAACAGCAAGCAAAATACCCATAATAATAGAGGCAGCAGTAAATTCCGGCATAATACGCTCTGCCGGGATATAGGGTTTGAACTCTTTTTGTTCATTCATTTATATAATCTCCTTGATTTTAGAATGCTGAAGTAATATTGTGTACAGCATTATTATTGTCAGAATTTTCAAAGGATATACAAAGTCTATAAAAGTAAGAAATTTATTGTTTTTGATTATAATAAGGATGTGATATACTAGGGGAGAACGTATTTTGCAGATATAGAAAATAATATAGGAGGGGGAAGTATGGTTTCCATATTGGCAGGGATATTTATCAAAAATAGAGAGGATGTAAAAAACTCGCAGGTGCGGCAGAAGTATGGGATTCTCTGCGGTACCGTAGGTATCTTTTTGAACCTTCTACTGTTTGCAGGAAAATTTCTCGCGGGAACTATGAGCAGATCCATTTCGATTACGGCAGATGCTTTTAACAATCTTTCGGATGCCGGTTCTTCTGTCATTACATTGATAGGATTTCGGATGTCCGGAGCGGAAGCGGATGTGGATCATCCATTTGGACATGGAAGAATAGAATATATTTCAGGGTTGATTGTATCAGGTGCAATTCTGATTATGGCATTTGAGTTAATCAAAACGTCTGTGACAAAAATCATTCATCCGGAGCCGGTGGAGTTTAGCATGCTTGCAGTGGTGATTCTGATCATTTCTATCGGGGTGAAATTGTATATGACATATTACAATCGGACCATCGGGAAGAAAATAGAATCAGCAGCAATGGCAGCAACAGCAATGGATAGTTTGAGCGACTGTTGCGCAACAGCAGTAGTTTTGGCAGCGGCTATTATTGGAAAAATAACAGGTCTTCAGATTGATGGATATTGCGGAGTTTTGGTGGGTATAGTTATTTTTGCGGCAGGAATCAGTGCGGCAAGAGAAACGCTGAATCCTCTATTGGGACAGCCGCCGGAAAAGGAATTTGTAGATGAGATAGAGGCCCTTGTAATGAAGTATCCGGAAGTAATTGGAACCCATGATTTAATTGTACATGACTATGGTCCGGGACGGCTGATGATATCTCTTCATGCTGAGGTTCCGGCAGAGGGGGATATTCTAAAGCTTCACGATGTGATTGACAATATAGAACAAGAGTTGCGCAGAGAATTGAAATGCGAAGCGGTAATACATATGGATCCGGTAGTGACAAGGGATCAGGCAGTAAGTAAATTGAAGAATCAGATGAAGGAAGTGTTAAAAGCAATTGATGAGACAATTTCCATGCACGACTTCAGAGTGGTAGCAGGTCCTACACACACCAATCTTATTTTTGATATCGTTATTCCATTTGGGTATAAGGTAAAGGATGAAGAGCTGATAGAAATTATCCAGAAGAAGACAAGAGAGAATATTGGAGAAAACCATTTTGTGGTAATACAGGTAGATAAGGCTTCTTAGGGTGGAAAAAATGTATAGTTTTTAGGGTGTAATGAATATTCTTTAGTAGGAAATTACTAGTTTTTTAAAATTATACTTGAAAAACAAAATTAGTTGGTGTATATTCGATTATGATGATAATAAGGCACTTGATGATAGCTTATATTATAGTACATGAGAGAGAGAGATAGGATGAGCGAGAAGAAAATTATTGTATCTAATGTAGCCAAAGAGTACAGTAATCCGATTGCGGAATTGGTACAGGTAGCCTGTCAGTTTGACAGTGAGATTCGCTTGGAAAGTGGAGATGCCAGAATCAATGCAAAGAGCATTATGGGGATTATGGCATTTAATCCATCCAAAGGGATGTCTGTAAACATTGTAACTGATGGAAGCGATGAAACAGAAGCTTTAAACGCAATGGAGAAGTTTTTGGCTTGCCAGTGATTATTTGGGAGGGAAATAATATGGAAAAAAATGTAAGCAAAGCGACACCTGCAAAGGCGGTTGCAACGAAATCAGCAGCTCAGGTAAAACAGGAAAAGAAAGTAGAAACAAAAGTAGAAACAAAACCGGTAGCTCCAATTAAAGCGGAGAAAGTAGAAATAAAACCTGTAGTTGAGACCAAAAAGGTAGCAGCGACTCAGGAAAAAGAGACAGAAAAGAAGGCTGCAGCAAATAAACCAGCAGCAGCGGCAAAAAAGACGACAGCGAAAAAGGCACCTGTAAAGGAAATAGAGCAGGTAGAAGAAGTGTATGTGCAGTTTGGAAGTCAGGAATTTTTGACAAAAGAAGTGCTGGAGAGAGCAAAGCAGGCATACATAGCAGAAGGACACAAAGAATCTTCTATTAAGTCCATTCGATTATATATAAAACCAGAAGAAAATATGGCATATTATGTAATTAACGAGAAAATAGCTGGAGGAGTTCCAGTATAATTAGAACGATAGAAAGAGTTCCGCTTGCGGGACTCTTTTGTTATATTATAGCAAATATTTTGTTATAATAAAGTATGAAGGTGTACGATTTCCTATAATGATACTAGGGTGTAAAAAAGTATTTTGGTCACATGATACCTACGGATTGCTTCGCACTCCTAAAAACATTCGAAATCCGCCCTATTCGGGCTGCTTCCTCATGTTTTGCGGGTCCCAAACTCATGATTTTTCATGCAAGCATGAAAAGCATGATCTTTTGCCCCTGGTATCATATCATAGAAATACTCCATCTGGGGAAGGAGACAATATGTATAAATTACTAATTGTAGAAGACGATAATGTAATTGCAAAATCAGTGAAAGCTCATATGGAAGGCTGGGGATATGAGGCGGTCTGTGTTTTGAATTTTGAGGATGTGAAGAAGGTGTTTATAGAAGAACAGCCTCATCTTATATTGATGGATATCTCGCTTCCTTTTTATAATGGTTACCACTGGTGCGATGAGATAAGAAAAATATCAAAGGTTCCGGTAATCTTTATTTCTTCTGCGTCTGATAACATGAATATTGTTATGGCGATGAATATGGGCGGGGATGACTTTATTGCAAAACCATTTGACCTGAATGTGCTTCAGGCAAAGGTTCAGGCTATGCTGCGCAGGACGTATGATTTTTCTGGGGAAAGCAGCAGCCTTATGGAGCATAAGGGAATGATATTTGATTGTGGAACCGGAATTGTTACTTATGAAAAAGAGCGTATAGAGCTTACCAAAAATGAAATGCGGATTCTACAGGAATTATTGGAGCATAAGGGAAGAATCGTAACAAGAGACCGACTGATGGAGAGGCTGTGGGAATCAGACAGCTTTATAGATGATAATACCCTGACCGTGAATGTGGCAAGGCTTAGAAAGAAGCTGGAAGAAGTAGGAGCAGAGGACATCATAAAGACCAGAAAGGGAATCGGTTATGTGGTGGATTAAATCTTATTTCAAAAGACACCGTTTGGGAATACTTCTGTTTTTTCTATTTGGAATTGTATTTGCAGGAGTATTTTACCTGTATCATTTGCCGGCAGAGGCGGTTGGATATGCAATGGGATTATGTCTGACTATTGGAATAATAGTCATGCTTATCGATGCAGGCCGTTATCGGATGAAGATTCAGGAATTGGATCGTCAGCAGGAGGCCATACGCAATGGAAATGAACATTTGCCAAAAGCAGAAGACAGTCTTGAAATGGCATATCAGAAACTGCTGTATAAGGCACAGGAGAACCGTAGAGAGAGTGTTGCCGCATTGATGCGGGAAAAGACGGATATAACGGACTATTTTACCTTGTGGGCCCATCAGATTAAGACGCCTATTGCAGCAATGCATCTGCTGTTTCAGCAAGAGGCAGAAACGCATCAGCAGATATATGAACAGCGGAAAGAATCTGAGGGGGAGTTGTTTAAAATTGAGCAGTATGTAGAAATGGTGCTTCAATATTTAAGATTAAACAGCAGCGTCAATGATTTTGTTTTAAAGGAATATCCGCTGGATGATATAATACGTCAGACGGTATATAAATATGCGCCTATGTTTATTAGGAAAAAACTGAAATTGAACTATGAATCAATAGGAACGAAAGTTGTAACGGATGAAAAATGGATGGTATTTGTCATAGAACAGATTGTATCCAACGCGGTGAAATATACATCCGAAGGGTGCGTCTCTATTTATATGGAAGATAGTATTCTTGTTATAGAAGACACCGGAATTGGAATTCTGCCGGAGGATCTGCCCCGTATCTTTGAAAATGGATATACCGGATATAATGGAAGAAGCAATAAAAAAGCAAGTGGAATTGGATTGCATTTGTGCAGACAGATACTGCAGAAGCTGGGGCATAAGATGTATATAGAGTCAGAACCGGGAAAAGGAACCAGAGTAAAGCTGGTGTTCTGATAGAATTAACCTGCTTACTCCTGTTCCCGGTAAATATAGCTTTCTTTCCCGTTATTTTCCTGAATAGCATAGAGATGATATTTTTTATCGATGGAAAGGATATAGCTTTTCTGTTCCTCATCCTCAATCAAAACCTTATATCCACTTTCTGAATCCGTCAGTTCTGCGGAAGAAAGATTTCCGATATTTTGCCGTGCCAGACTACGAAGTATGGACTCGGCTTTTTTTTCTTCACAGGAAAGAACATCGGTCAAAAGGTCTATACTCTCCTGATTGTGTGTTAACTGCGTGTTTTCATCCGACGCACAGCCCGTAAGGAAACAAACAAGTCCTATGGCTATTAGTAATTGTCTTAATTTCTTCATTTTGCACCTCCTTATGTTATTATATAATAAAACAAAAATTTAATAAAGAATATATCAGGTTGGAGGAGAAAAGATGACAAGAAGAAATGTAGCAGTTTTAGGGTGTATCACATGTATCATATATTTTGTTTTAACATTTATATTTGTTATGACAGGTTCAAGAAGTTGGTTGGCGGCCTTTGAAATGATTACAATGTTTGCAGGTATTGTGATGGTTGCTCTTATTATTGTTCTACCGTTTTCCCAAGAGGTGGAAAAAAATAATTATAGAACAATAGGAATTGTTTTTGCCGCTGCTTGTATGATATTAACCAATGTTGCCCATATTGTTAATTTGACAGTTACAGAAGCATTACTAAGAAAAAATATTTATGTTCCGGAATATCTGCAGATAGGAACCTGGCCATCTGTTGAAATGGTAATAGACTATTTAGGTTGGGGATTATTTATGGGACTGGCTTTTATATTTTCCTCCTTTGGCTTAGTAAAGGAAAAGAAAATAAAAAGCTTAAAAATAACCTTAAGAGTTTGTGGAATTCTATGTCTGTTTGGTTTCTTTGGAACCATATTGATTAATGAAAATCTTTGGTATATTGCACCTGTAGGTTATGGATTGGGAACGTTAGTCATATGTGTTCAATTACTTCGGATCGATTGGAAAACGGGATTATTAAGGGCTTCCGGGGATAATCATTAGAACGTAGGCTGTAAAATCATGCTGTGTATTCCGATGCCGCCCTTTTCTGTGACGTAGGGTTCTGGCTTTCTTTTCTATGGGATGTGCCTATTACTCTCAAGATGGTTGGAATACCATAATCTCTTAAAATGTGCAGATGTGAGAATGTATGAAGAGAAGCGGCAGCGTAGACAGCTTTTTTTAGAAAAGAAATAGTTTTTGGGCCTATTCCAACTTAGGATATTGGCATTAAAACATTATGTTCTAAGGTACTAAAGGAATATAGTAAAAAAGTAACAAGAATTTTATAAAATGATATTTAAAAAATCATTTATTTATGTTATAATAAATGCAATTATCTGAATATATATACAAATTGTATAGATAGAA
>CAZUKR010000033.1:0-24005 GCA_964620885.1 uncultured Eubacterium sp. | reverse complement strand
AAAAAAGTCAATGAACAAAATTTACAAAAAGAAAAAACGAAACTCGGAAATATATCGGATGAATAAAAAAAATGACGAAAATTCGTTCGTTTTCGCCAGAAAAGTAAAAATTGACATAAATTTCACAAAGGACTAATATGAATGCAAATACTGCGCAGCCCATTTTATAAGAAGCTTTAAAATGGGTGCAGACAGGGGAAAGGAAGTGAATAGAATGGATGCTTTCGTAGAATCACTGCTGGAAGAACTAAATTGTGAAACGGTATTTACCATCCCCCTTTTTGGTGGAATTCCAATATCAGAAGCAGTAGTGGTTACCTGGATTATTATGTTGGGACTTACTGTCACCGCCTTTCTGCTTACTAGAAATTTGAAGGTGGAACAGCCGGGACGAAGGCAGCTAATGGTAGAAACAGCGGTGGAGGGAATCTATGGATTTTTTTATGACACAATGGGAGGACATGGAAAAGAATATATTCCATATTTGAGCGTTGTTGCAATCTACATAGGTATCTCGAATCTCATAGGACTTGTTGGGTTTAAACCTCCCACCAAAGATTTAACTACCACAGCTGCACTGGCAATTATGAGCATTCTATTAATTGAAATTGCAGGAGTAAGAAAGAAGGGCATGAAGGGATGGATAAAGAGTTTTGCAGAACCGCTGCCAATTATTCTGCCCATAAATATTTTAGAAGTATTTATAAAGCCCTTATCGTTATGTATGCGTCTTTTTGGAAATGTTTTAGGGGCGTTTGTGGTAATGGAACTGATAAAATTATTAGTGCCGGCATTTATACCTGTAGCCTTCAGTTTTTATTTCGACATTTTTGATGGTTTGATACAGGCTTATGTATTTGTATTTCTCACATCACTATTTATAAAGGAAGCTATTGAATAATAAATAAAAAGAAAAAATAAAAGGAGTGTATTATTATGACCACAATTATCGCTATTGGAGCAGGAATCGCAGTTTTTACAGGAATTGGAGCAGGAATCGGAATTGGAATTGCAACCGCAAAGGCAACAGATGCTATTGCAAGACAGCCGGAAGCAGAAGGTAAAATCAGTAAAGCATTACTGTTAGGTTGTGCGCTTGCTGAGGCAACAGCTATTTATGGTTTCGTTATTGCATTGCTTATTATCCTGTTATTAAAATAAAACCAGAAGAAAGGCGGCGGTAACATGCTGAATTTAAATGTTTGGAATCTGCTGTTTACGGTGATTAATGTACTGGTATTATACTTCGTGTTAAAGAAATTCCTGTTTAAACCGGTGCTGTCAATATTAGAAAAAAGACAAGATATCATCACAGCCAACATAGCAGAAGCAAGAAAAAGCCAGTTGGAAGCAGAAGTCCTGAAGTGTGATTATCAAGAAAAAATTTCTTTTGCGAAAGAGGAAGCACAAAGTATTGTACATAATGCAAGGGAAATGGCAGATCAGGAAAGAGATGGAATTCTTGCAAAGGCCAAAGAAGAGTCAGATCAGATGATAGAAAGAGCAAAAGCTGCTATTTTGTCAGAGCAGGAGCAGGCACAGCAGGATGCGAAGGAAGAAATTGCAAAACTTGCGGTACTGGCGGCAAGAAAAATCATAGAAGCAGGTGATGCACATGACGCAGACAGCTATTAATTATGCGAAGGTGCTTCATCAGCTCAATATCAGCCGGGAAAGTATAGGCATAATAAAAGAAGTGATACAGTCTGTCCCGGAAGTTCAAGAGGCACTGGAAGCTCCGGTAATTACCAAGGAGGAAAAGTACCGTGTAACAGACCGGATTTTTCCGGAAGAAACAAGGTCTTTTATAAAGATATTATGTGATACTGACCGGGTAAATCAGCTTATGGATATCTGCGAGGCATATGAAGATGAATACAGACGCATTCATCATATTTTAAAGGCTGAAATATATTCAGCAGAGCCTCTCAGTGATAAAAAGAAACGGGAAATTGAGATGTTTTTACAGGATAAATATCCTGGTATGACATATCAGGTCTCCTATGAAATTGATAAAAAATTGATGGGAGGCACCTTAATCAGGGCTGGAAATATGGAATATGACAACAGCTATGAAGGGCGTCTTCATCAATTAGAATTAAAATTAACCGGGAGGTGAAAGCGGTGAGTGCAATCAGCGCATCAGATATTATTTCCATTTTAAAAAGTGAAATTGAGCACTATAATTGGGAAAAAGATGGTCAGGAGACAGGTGAAGTTATCTGGGTAGGTGACGGAATTGCAACTGTTTATGGAATTGACCATGCTGTATATGGTGAAATCGTGGTTTTTGAAAATGGATTAAAAGGTATGGTACAGGATATCAGAAGAAATGAGATTGGCTGTATTCTTTTTGGAAAAGAGGTTGGAATTAAAGAAGGAACCAAAGTTGTCCGTACCAGGAAAAAAGCTGGTGTTCCTGTAGGCGATTCCTATATAGGTAGAATTATAAATGCTTTAGGCGAACCAATAGATGGAAAAGGAGAAATCAAGGCAGATGCATATCGCCCGATTGAGGAGGAAGCTCCTGGAATTCTGGATCGAAAAGCAGTAAATACTCCAATGGAAACAGGAATTCTTGCAATAGACTCTATGTTTCCCATTGGAAGAGGACAGAGAGAATTAATTATTGGTGACCGGCAGACCGGTAAGACAGCAATAGCTATGGACACCATCTTAAATCAAAAGGGAAAAGATGTAGTCTGTATTTATGTGGCAATTGGGCAGAAGGCATCCAGCGTTGCAAAAATGGTGACAACACTGGAGCAGCATGATGCCATGGATTACACCATTGTATTGTCCTCTACGGCAAGCGACCCTGCATCGTTACAGTATATTGCTCCATATGCAGGAACAGCATTGGCTGAATATTTCATGTACAAAGGAAAAGATGTATTAATCGTATATGACGATTTGTCCAAACACGCAGTAGCATACCGGGCATTGTCCTTACTGCTGGAGCGTTCACCGGGGCGGGAAGCCTACCCTGGAGATGTTTTCTATCTTCATTCCAGACTACTGGAGAGAGCCAGCCGGTTGAGTGATGAATTAGGCGGCGGTTCGATTACCGCATTGCCCATTATCGAGACACAGGCAGGCGACCTGTCAGCCTATATTCCGACCAACGTAATTTCAATTACAGATGGTCAGATATTTCTGGAAAGTGATTTATTCTTTTCAGGTATGCGTCCCGCAGTTAACGTAGGACTTTCTGTATCACGTGTAGGTGGTGCTGCCCAGACGAAAGCAATGAAAAAGGCAACAGGAAGTGTCCGCATTGACCTGGCACAGTTCCGGGAAATGCAGGTATTTACCCAGTTTAGTTCAGATTTGGATGAAAGTACAAAAGAACAGCTGGCACACGGGGAAGTATTAATGGAATTATTAAAACAGCCTTTGTGTCATCCGTTGGAGCTTTCGGAACAGGTTATAACATTATGTATGGCAAACAATGGCGTCTTTGATTGTATTCCTGTGGAAAAGGTGAAAACACTTCAGAAGAATCTGTTAAATTATATGGCGGATGCACATCCGGAGTATAGCAGGGAAATTACAGAACAGCATGTACTGACAGACGAGAATGTAGAAGGAATAATAACGGCTGCAAGGGAATATATGCAGACAGCAGTAATCTAAAGGTGGTGGTGGAAAATGGCTAATACAAAGGAAATTCAGGGTCGGATGAAAAGTGTTCAGGATACCATGAAAATTACCAATGCCATGTATATGATTTCTTCCTCTAAGCTGAAAAAATCCAAAAAGAAACTGGAGGAGACAGAGCCATATTTTTTTACACTGCAGTCAACGATGAGTCGTATTCTAAGACATATACCAGATATCAAAAGTATATATTTTGACCAGCGTGAAGATAAGGAGCCAGAGAAAAGGCATGCAGGCTATATTGTAGTTACTGCGGATAAAGGAATGGCAGGAGCTTACAATCATAATGTTTTGAAGCTTGCAGAAGAACACTTGAAGAAAAGCAGTAATCCAAGGCTGTTTGTCTTGGGTGAATTAGGAAGACAGTATTTTGAACGAAAGAAATTTCCAATTGATAAGCAGTTTCAATATACTGTTCAAAATCCAACCTTAAGCCGTGCAAGGAATATAGCGAGAAATATATTGGATTGGTATAATGAGGAAAAGCTGGATGAAGTCTATATTATTTATACCAAAATAATCAGTGCAGTACAGACAGAAACAGAAGTATTGCAGCTGCTTCCTATGAAGAAAACAGATTTCAAACAGACGATACACACACAGGATATACTTCAGGAAGAGCTGGCATTTTATCCAACGCCAGAAGCAGTAATGGACCGGATTGTTCCGGATTATATGGTAGGATTTATTTATGGTGCACTTGTGGAGTCTTATTCCAGTGAACAAAATTCCAGAATGATGGCGATGGAAGCCGCTACGAATAGTGCAAAGGATATGTTAAAAGAACTGGATATTTTATATAATCGGGCAAGGCAGGCAGCAATTACCCAGGAAATTACAGAAGTAGTTGCAGGAGCAAAGGCTCAGAAAAAGAAGAAAGAACAAGGTGGAAAGTAAGGAGGCCATATACATGGAACAGGGCAGAATTGTCCAGGTCATGGGACCTGTAGTAGACGTAGAGTTTGAAAACTGTGAACTTCCGGAAATCAAAGATGCGTTGGAAGTAGACAATGAGGGAAGACGCTGCGTAATGGAAGTGGCACAGCATATCGGAAATAATACAGTACGCTGCATCATGCTGGCTTCCAGTGAAGGACTGCACAAGGACATGGTGGTAAAGGCAACAGGAAGTGGAATTATGGTTCCTGTTGGCGAGAAGACACTGGGACGTTTGTTTAACGTATTAGGTGAACCATTAGATAGAGGAGAGAATCTGGAGCAGGAACCCCATTGGGTAATTCACAGAGAGCCTCCAACCTTTGAAGAACAGAGTCCGGTTGTAGAAATGCTGGAAACAGGAATTAAGGTTATTGATCTTCTGGCACCTTATGCAAAGGGCGGTAAGATTGGTTTGTTTGGCGGTGCAGGAGTAGGAAAGACCGTATTGATTCAGGAGCTGATTCACAATATTGCAACACAGGACGGTGGATATTCCATTTTTACTGGTGTTGGAGAACGTTCCCGTGAAGGGAATGAACTCTGGTCAGAAATGAAAGAATCCGGAGTATTAGAGAAAACAGCTTTGGTATTCGGACAGATGAATGAGCCGCCGGGAGCCCGTATGCGTGTGGCAGAAACCGGTCTTACCATGGCGGAGTATTTCCGTGATGAGAAACATCAAAATGTACTTTTGTTTATTGATAATATTTTCCGTTTTACTCAGGCGGGTTCAGAAGTTTCAGCATTGCTGGGACGTATGCCTTCCGCAGTTGGATATCAGCCTACATTGGCAACGGAAATGGGTGAATTGCAGGAACGTATTGCATCTACAAAGAAAGGCTCAGTTACATCTGTACAGGCAGTATATGTACCGGCAGATGACCTGACAGACCCGGCACCGGCAACCACCTTTGCTCATTTAGATGCAACTACTGTATTATCCAGAAAAATTGTAGAACAGGGTATTTACCCGGCTGTTGATCCTTTGGAATCTAACTCTAGAATTTTGGAAGCAGAAGTAGTAGGAGAAGAGCACTATCAGACTGCAAGAAGAGTACAGGAAGTACTGCAGAAATATAAAGAACTTCAGGATATTATAGCAATTCTCGGTATGGAGGAATTATCGGAAGAAGATAAGATGACTGTATACCGTGCAAGAAAAGTACAGAAGTTTTTAGCACAGCCATTTAGTGTGGCAGAGAATTTTACTGGTATTCCCGGAAAGTATGTACCGGTGCAGGAGACAATCCGCGGATTTAAAGCCATTTTAGATGGTGAAATGGATGATTATCCTGAAAATGCATTTTTCAATGTAGGAACCATTGATGAAGTGAAGAAAAATGCAGTAAGCATGAAAGAATCCGTTGCAGAATAGGAGTGGTTTCATGGATACATTTTATTTAAAGGTAATAGCTGCTGACCATGTGTTCTTTCATGGGCGCTGTCAGTCATTGATTGTACCTGCTGTTGATGGTGAAAAGGGGATTCTGCCCCATCATGAGAATATGGTAATTGCATTAAATGATGGAGAAATCCGCATAAAAAAAGAGGATGGCACAACCCTTATCGGTATTAGTGGAATAGGATTTGTTCAGATAGCTAATAACCGTGTGACATTATTGGTGGAAACAGCAGAGCATCCGGAGGAAATTGATAGAAAAAGGGCAATTGAAGCAAAGGAACGTGCAATGGAGCTGCTGCGCCAGAAGCAGAGCATAAAAGAATACAAAAGCTCTCAGGCAGCATTGGCACGTGCTATGTCAAGATTGAAGGCGGCAAGTAAATATGATGCTTAGTAATAGATGAGGTGTGGGGAAATTCAATTTTCTCACACCTTCATTTTTTGAAAAAAGATTGCATTTTTACCAACTGGAAATTATAATGAAAGATAGCGTTTAGAGGAGTGAAAACAGAAAAATGAAAAAGGAGAATATAGAATGGCGAAAGAATTGTTAAAAAGAGCCCAGGTGGCAGTAGAAGATACTTGGGCTTTGGAAGATATTTATGAAACAGAAGAAGCCTTTCAGGCAGATATAGATAAGCTGGAGAAAATGCCTGGGGAACTGACCAGATTTACGGAAAGCTATTTAAATGAAAATGGAGCCCATCTTCTGGAATATTATAAAAGGCTGGAAGAAACAGTATTTCTGTTGAACAAAACAATATCTTATGCAAACCGTAATGCAGATGTTGATACGTCCAATGCACATTATCAGGCCATGTCCGGAAATGTCATGGGATTATATTACAAAATCCAGGAAGTAACAGCCCCGGTGGACAGCCATATCGTAGCGATAGAAGATGAAAAAATCAGTGAATTCTTCCGGGAAAATCCGGAACTTATGAATTATAAAGTTAGTATTGATGACATCAGAAGATTGAAATCTCACATGTTGTCTTCTGAAATGGAAGGCTTGCTGGCGGCATCCGGAGATATGGGGAACGCAGTAGATAAGGTGTATAGTCTTTTATGTGACGCTGACTTTGAAAGTCCTACCATTAAGAATGAGCAGGGAGAGGAGATAAAGGTAAGCAGCGGAAGATTTATTCCTCTTTTAGAGAGTAAGGATGTAAGAGTCCGCAGAGATACATTTCATGGGTATTATGCACGATATGAACAGTATAAGAATACATTTGCATCTTTGTATGAAGGAAAGGCAAAATCCAATTTCTTTTATGCTAAGGCAAGAAAATACAGTTCTTCCATGGAGGCGGCAGTAGATGGTAACAATGTACCCAAAGAGGTATATTATAATCTGATTGAAACAGTAAATGAAAACATGCATTATATGCATCAATATATGAAGCTGCGTAAGAAGTTATTAGGCGTGGATGAACTTCACATGTATGATGTTTATACTCCCATCGTGGAACAGGAGGAAAGTGAAATCACGTATCCTATGGCACAAAAAGAAATTGCAGAAGCATTACAGGTGCTTGGGGATGATTATATCGCTGTGCTGAAAGAAGGATTTGAACATCGCTGGATTGATAAATATGAAAATGAGGGAAAGAGAAGCGGGGCTTATTCTGCCGGAAACTATGCTTCACACCCATTTGTGCTGATGAATTTCCAGTATAATCTGGATTCTGAATTTACATTAGCTCATGAAATGGGGCATGCACTGCACTCCTATTATTCTGCAAAGAATAATAATATTTTTGACAGTGAATATACCATTTTTGTGGCAGAAGTAGCATCTACCTGTAATGAAGCACTGTTGATGAACTATCTTTTGAAAAATACGAAGGATAAGAAGAAAAAGGCATACCTTATCAATCATTTTCTGGAGCAGTTCCGTACCACATTATACCGTCAGACCATGTTTGCAGAGTTCGAACTGCTTACCCACGAGCTGGTGGAAAAAGGCGAGACCCTTACCGCTGATGTATTGAAAAAAGTATATTATGATTTGAATGTAAAATACTATGGCAGTGATATTGTTGTAGATGATGAGATTGCAATTGAATGGGCAAGAATACCGCATTTTTATTATAATTTCTATGTATATCAGTATGCTACCAGTTTTTCGGCATCTATGGCAATCAGCAAGCTGATTCAGGAAGAAGGAAAACCGGCAGTAGAGCGTTACCTGAAATTTTTAAAGGGTGGATGTACCAAATCCCCAATTGAACTGCTCAAAGATGCAGGAGTAGATATGACAACCAAAAAACCGATCAGTGAAGCATTAGAGACTTTTGGCCAGCTGATTCAGGAAATGGATAAATTAATGGCATAGAAAGTGAGGACAATTTTTTGACAACGTTACAAGAGGAAATAGAAAAACGTAGAACCTTTGCAATCATATCACATCCCGATGCGGGAAAGACCACCTTGACGGAGAAGTTTCTGCTGTATGGAGGAGCAATCAACCAGGCAGGTTCTGTAAAAGGAAAAGCAACTGCACGTCATGCAGTATCCGATTGGATGGAAATAGAAAAAGAGAGAGGTATTTCTGTTACCTCTTCCGTACTTCAGTTTAATTATGATGGTTTTTGCATTAACATTCTGGATACACCGGGACATCAGGACTTCTCCGAGGACACATATCGTACTCTGATGGCAGCAGATTCAGCAGTAATGGTAATTGATGCTTCCAAAGGTGTAGAAGCCCAGACCAGAAAACTCTTTAAAGTGTGTGTAATGCGTCATATTCCTATTTTTACTTTTATTAATAAAATGGATCGTGATGCCAACGACACCTTTGATCTTTTGGATGAAATAGAAAAGGAACTGGGAATTGCAACTTGTCCGGTTAACTGGCCCATTGGTTCAGGAAAGAGATTTAAAGGAGTATATGATCGTAATACAAAAAAAATAATGACTTTTGAAGATACCTTAAAGGGAACAAAAGAGGGGACCGAACGTGATATTGATTTGAATGATCCTCAGTTAGAAGAAGAAATCGGTGCAGAATTTAAGGCACAGCTTCTGGAAGAGATAGAGCTGTTAGACGGAGCCAGTGCAGAGTTTGACATGGAGCTGGTATCGAAGGGAGAATTATCACCTGTATTTTTTGGGTCAGCCTTGACAAACTTTGGAGTAGAGACATTTTTACAGCATTTTTTACAAATGACATCTTCTCCGTTACCAAGAAATTGTGACGTTGGTGAAGTGAATCCTTTTTCAGAAGATTTCTCTGCCTTTGTATTTAAAATTCAGGCAAATATGAATAAATCCCATCGTGACCGTATTGCATTTATGCGTATTTGTTCCGGTAAGTTTGAGGCAGGGATGGAAGTGACTCATATTCAGGGGGGCAAGAAAATGCGCCTGTCTCAGCCCCAGCAGCTGATGGCTCAGGAACGTAAAATTGTAGAAGAAGCCTATGCGGGAGATATTATTGGTGTATTTGATCCGGGTATTTTTTCTATTAGTGATACAATCACAAGCGCAGGAGAAAAATTTAAGTTTGAGAGCATTCCAACCTTTGCACCTGAGCATTTTGCCAGAGTCCGGCAGATGGATACCATGAAGCGGAAGCAGTTTGTAAAGGGAATCAGTCAGATTGCTCAAGAAGGAGCAATTCAGATATTTCAAGAATATAATACAGGAATGGAAGAGATTATTGTAGGCGTGGTTGGAGTACTACAGTTTGATGTTTTGAAATATCGTCTGGAAAATGAATATAATGTAGATATTCGTCTGGAGAATCTTCCTTATGAACATATCCGCTGGATTCAGAATAAAGAGATGGATATGGATAAGCTGGTGGGAACATCTGATATGAAGAAAATTCAGGACTTAAAAGGAAATCAATTATTACTGTTTGTAAATAGCTGGAGTGTTGGAATGACACTGGATAGAAATGAAGGTTTGCAGCTTTCTGAATTTGGAAGAGATTAAGGATACCAGGGGCAAAAGGTCATGCTTTTCATGCTTGCATGAAAAAGCATGAGTTTGGGACCCGTAAAACATGAGAAAGTAGCCCGAATAGGGCGGATTTCGAATGTTTTTAGGAGTGCATGAGCACAAAGTGCGAAGCAATCCGTAGGTATCCCTATAATGACGAAGAGACCGAGTGAAAATCACTCGGTCTCTTCGTCATCTGTCATACGATAGCCTACACCTACTTCTGTAAATATATAAATAGGCTCAGCAGGATTTACTTCCAATTTACGGCGGATATTTGCCATATTCACCCGCAGAATTTTGTTATCAGATTCTGCATACGGTCCCCAGACGTTATTCATAACGGCGGAATAAGTCATAACTTTTCCAGAGTTTTGAGCCAGAAAGGCAACAATCTTGTATTCTACTGGAGTCAGGTGAATCAAATTTTCATGGAGGGAAATAATACGTTTGTAAAAATCTATCTTCAATCCTTTGGCGCAATAAGGTTTTTGGGAAAATCCAACACCTTTTTGAATCTTATTACTATGGCGCAGTGAGGTGCGGATACGAGCCAAAAGTTCTGAAGTACCAAATGGTTTAGATAGATAATCATCGGCTCCGGCATCCAGGGCAAGTACCTTGTCTTCTTCCTGTGTACGTGCAGATACTACAATAATAGGGTTATCTGACCAGGTACGAACCTGACGAATGATTTCCATGCCGTCCATGTCTGGTAGCCCTAAATCCAGAAGAATCACATCAGGACAAATGGAAGCAATCAGAGAAAGAGCTGATGTTCCCGTATTTGCAGAAATGGCATGATAGCCATGAGAGGTAAGTGCTTTTGTAATAAAGTTACAGATATTTTTTTCATCCTCAATTACCAGTATGTTAAATTTAGACATATTGTTCCTCCTTTGGTAATGTAAATAAAAATTCGGCACCTGTTTCGTGATTTCGTGCCAATATAGTTCCATTGTGGGCAGAAATAATAGTTTTGCAGATGGAAAGTCCGATTCCCATTCCTTTGCGTACATCGGAAGGAGTGGAAGGAGAGGTTCCATCAAAAATATGGTCCAGACGATTTTCGGTGATTCCAATTCCATAGTCAATCACACGAAAGCAGATCGTATCGGGATAATCTTCTACAATGAGCTTCGGTGGTATATCACTTCTGGAGTGAACCAGAGCGTTTTCCAGAAGGTTAATTAGAACCTGTTCTATCAGCATGGCATCCATAGGAATCAATAAGAATTCAGAGGGAATTGAAACCTCTACGTCTGAATTTGGAAAACGTTTTTTCAGTCTGGATACTGCTTCAGCTACGACCTCCTCCACCATTTCGGGGGTGGTTTTTAATCTGGCTCCTCTGGCCTGAATGCGGGTTACGGAAAGTAGATTTTCTACCATATTTAAAAGCCAGCAGGCGTCATCATAAACATTTTGGGTAACAGTTCTTCGTTCTTCCGGTGTATAGTCAGCTTCATTCGCGTCCAGAGAGGCAAGAGCACCGATAATGCTGGTTAAAGGAGTCCTGAGATCATGAGAAACTGCCCGCAGAAGGTTAGCACGCATTTTTTCCTTATCAGCTTCTGCAAGCTTCTTTTCATGAAACGACAATGTTTCAGCCTGCTTTTTTAAATGGGAAGTAGCAGTGCTGGTAATGGTAGAAATTGCAAGCATGAATAGGAAGGTAAAGGGGTAGTCAGGAAGTAGGAAGTTTACTTCGAAAAAAGGGTAAGTAAAAAAACAATTGATAAAAATAACTCCCAAAAAAGAAGCCACAATGCCATAGAAATATCCGGTTGTATAGCGGGCGATGGTTACGACTCCAAGGAGATACAGCAATGCAATATTGACAGGGTTTTCGGAAATTTGAAAAAAGAGCAGAAAGCATAGTAAAGTAGTAAGAAATAAGAGAAGGGCGGAGATTAAGAAATCGTACAATTTTTGTGAAAAACAATATCTTTCCATTACTAAAACCTCATTTGTCTATTTATAATATCCTTAATGTATCATGACAGCAGTTGGGATTCAAGAAAGAAAGGAAAAATTAACATTATTTTAACAAAAATGTGACAAGGTCACAGAAATTAATGGTAAAATATAAGATAATACATATGAAACATAAAACAGGTAAATAAATATAAGTAATGGAAATGGAGGAAAACAATATGGCAGCGATAACATTTACAGCAGATAATTTTGAAAATGAAGTATTAAAAAGTGAGGTGCCGGTACTGGTGGATTTTTGGGCAACATGGTGCGGCCCATGTCAGATGCAGGGACCGGTGGTGGAGCAGGCAGCAGAAGAATTGGCTGGACAGGCCAAAATAGGTAAGTTGAATGTAGATGAAGCGGGGAATATTGCACAGCAGTATGGTGTAATGAGTATCCCAACCCTGATTGTATTTCGAAATGGAGAAGAGGCAGAAAGAGTAGTAGGTTTTCAGACTCTGGAACAGATAAAAAAATTAATGGCTTGACGTAAGTTTTAGAGCAAATTATAATTAGGACAGCTGCAGATAGCAGCTGTCCTTTTTGGGGAAAAGACAGGCGCCAGCACAGCAGGTCTTTCGAAGGTCTTTTTTATCTATGACATTTCGTCAAAAATTCAGAAAAGCAGTTGACAATTAAAACAAAGTATACTAAGATAATAAACAAATAGAGAACATAAGTTCGGAAGAAGGAGAACGAATATGGCTAAGGACGATAGATTAAGTGCATTGGATGCGGCAATTGCCAAAATTGAAAAGGATTATGGAAAAGGTTCTATTATGAAACTGGGAGATTCCGCAGCAAATATGAATGTGGAGACGATTCCTACAGGTTGTCTGAGTCTTGATTTAGCATTAGGGGTTGGCGGTGTGCCAAGAGGGCGTATCATTGAGGTATATGGACCGGAATCAAGCGGTAAAACAACAGTAGCCTTACATATGGTGGCAGAGGTGCAGAAGCACGGTGGTATAGCCGGTTTTATTGATGCAGAGCATGCACTGGATCCGGTATATGCAAAGAGCATAGGGGTAGATATTGATAATCTTTATATTTCCCAGCCGGATACTGGAGAACAGGGACTGGAGATTACCGAGACTATGGTGCGTTCCGGAGCAGTGGATATTGTTATTGTAGACTCTGTAGCTGCATTGGTTCCTAAGGCTGAAATTGACGGAGATATGGGAGATTCTCATGTAGGACTTCAGGCTCGTCTGATGTCACAGGCTTTGCGTAAATTGACCGCAGTAATCAGCAAGTCTAATTGTATTGTTATTTTTATAAATCAGCTTCGTGAAAAGGTAGGGGTTATGTTTGGAAGTCCGGAGACTACCACAGGAGGACGTGCACTTAAGTTCTATTCCTCCATTCGTCTAGATGTAAGAAGAATTGAATCCCTGAAGCAGAGTGGAGAATTTGTAGGAAACCGTACCAGAATTAAAGTGGTTAAGAATAAGGTAGCCCCCCCATTTAAAGAAGCAGAATTCGATATTATGTTTGGAAAAGGAATATCAAGAGAAGGAGATATCTTAGATATTGCATCTGATATTGGAATTGTGAATAAATCCGGAGCCTGGTATGCTTATAATGGCGATAAGATAGGACAGGGACGTGAGAATTCCAAACAGTATTTACGAGAGAATACGTTAATATGTGCAGAAATTGAAGCCAAACTAAGAGCACATTTCAATTTGGATGGTGAGGAAGTGGCAGAAGAAAAGCCCAAAGAAAAGCCAAAAGAAAAGACCAAGGAAAAGGCGAAAGAAAAATCAGAATAATAGAAAGGAAGCATAATGCTGATTACGGAGATTTTAGAGGTTGATAAAAAGCGTATGCTCATAAAGACAGAAGAAGGAATATCCTTTGCGTTATATAAAGGAGAAGTACGCAGATACAGCCTAAAAGCGGGAGAAGAAATTTCTGACGAGGACTATGAAGAAATAAAGAAAGAAATTTTGATAAAACGCGCCAAAAAACGTGCTATGTTTCTTTTGGAAAAAATGGATCGAACAGAGTCGCAGCTTAGAGATAAGCTGCGACGAGGTTTTTATGGAGAAGATATTATAGAAGATGCCGTTTCCTATGTGAAGAAGTATCACTATATCGATGATGTACGCTATGCAGAGGCCTATGTGCGGTATCAAAAGGAGAAAAAGAGCCGGAGACAGATACAGGTGGATTTGATGCGCAAAGGGATAGATAAAGAGAAAATAGAAGAGGCAATAGAGGCAGAATACAAGCAGGAAACAGAGCAGGAACTGATACAGAAATGGATTGAAAAAAAGCATTATTCTGTATCAGAGGCTGATATCAAAGAAAAAAATAAAATGTACCAGTTTTTGATGCGAAAAGGGTTTCGTTCAGAGGATATTTTACATGTTTTGAATTGAAGGAGAATTCCTCTTTGTGCTACTTGACATAATATTCAAAAAAGTATAAAATCAATATGTTGTTATTCATGTTCATAGATTGCATTTAATAAGGCAATTTATTGTATATGGCATATTAAAAACGAGAATGTTTTGTTATATGTACAATGAAAATTTCATAAGGAGGTGCTCCTGTGCAAGGAATCATTATCGCTGTAGTAGTCACGTTAATTATCACAGTACCTATTACTTGTCTTATCAGTATTGCTTACCGTAAAAATGTAGTAGAATCAAAAATCGGAAGTGCAGAAGAAAAGGCAAGAGAAATAATAGATGAAGCTGTTAAGACTGCTGAATCAAAAAAGCGTGAGTCCATGCTCGAGATCAAAGAAGAGTCCATTAAAAATAAAAATGAACTGGACAAGGAAATCAAAGAGCGGAGAAACGAAATTCAACGTAATGAACGGCGTATTATCCAAAAAGAAGAAAATATGGATAAGAAACTGGAAGCAATTGAGAAAAAAGAAGCAGGTTTTACAGTAAAAGAGGAAGAAATTAGCAGACGGAAAGCAGAAGTTGCAAAACTACACGAAGAACGTGTACAGGAACTAGAGAGAATATCTGGATTAACCTCTGAACAGGCAAAAGATTATCTTTTAAAGACAATTGAAGATGATGTTAAGCTTGATACTGCAAAATTGATTAAGGAAATGGAAAACAAAGCAAAAGAAGAAGCCGGGAAAAAGGCAAAAGAGTATGTAGTAACTGCTATTCAAAAATGTGCCGCAGATCATGTGGCGGAGACTACGATTTCAGTAGTTCAGCTTCCTAACGATGAAATGAAAGGAAGAATTATTGGTAGAGAGGGAAGAAATATCCGTACTCTTGAGACAATGACAGGGGTGGATTTGATTATTGACGATACACCAGAAGCGGTAATTCTTTCCGGATTTGATCCTGTAAGAAGGGAAGTAGCCCGTATTGCTTTGGAAAAGTTAATTGTGGATGGACGTATTCATCCGGCAAGAATCGAAGAAATGGTGGAAAAAGCTCAGAAAGAAGTAGAAACCATGATTCGGGAAGAAGGAGAGACAGCAACTATAGAAGTAGGTGTGCATGGTATACACTCGGAACTGGTTCGGTTACTTGGTAAAATGAAATTCCGGACAAGCTATGGGCAGAATGCACTGAAACATTCTATGGAAGTAGCGCAGCTTTCTGGATTGCTGGCGGCAGAAATTGGTGTTGATGTAAGAGTGGCAAAAAGAGCTGGTTTATTACATGATATAGGAAAATCTGTTGACCATGAAGTAGAAGGTTCACATATTCAGATAGGTGTGGATTTATGTAGAAAATATAAAGAAAGTCCAATCGTAATTAATGCAGTAGAAGCACATCATGGAGATGTAGAGCCAGAGTCACTGATTGCGTGTTTGGTACAGGCAGCTGATGCAATTTCAGCAGCACGACCAGGTGCGAGAAGAGAAACTCTGGAAACATATTCAAACAGACTGAAACAGTTGGAAGATATTGCCAATGAGTTCAAGGGTGTTGATAAATCTTTTGCGATTCAGGCAGGAAGAGAAATTCGGATTATGGTAGTTCCTGAACAAATTAACGATGCAGAAATGGTGTTGTTAGCACGTGATATTTCCAAACAGATAGAGAATGAATTGGAATATCCTGGACAGATTAAAGTAAACGTGATTCGTGAATCACGTGTAACAGATTATGCGAAATAAAAGCACAATTGCAATATGAAAGATAAGACCGTCAGAATTGACGGTCTTATTTTACATAGTAAGGGAGGAAGTAGTATGATAAAACGTATTAAGAGGGTATTAGAACATGAAGGCTCTATTCTAGATGTTTATAGTGATTATATGGAACTCCCAGATGGAAAAGTGGAAAAATGGGATTATGTAGAGCATAGGAATGGGGCGGCGGCAGTGGTTGCAGTTCAGCCGGATGGACGGCTATTGATGGTCCGGCAGTATCGAAATGCCTTGGAGCGCTTTACACTTGAAATTCCAGCAGGAGCAAGAGATTCCGTAACGGAACCCACCATAGAGTGTGCAGCTAGAGAACTGGAAGAGGAGACAGGATACCGATGTGATAATTTGGAATTTTTGCTTTCCCTGCGTACCACGGTGGCATTTTGCAATGAACTTGTGGATGTATATGTAGCAAGAGAATTGATTCCCACAGCCCAGCATCTGGATGAAGGGGAAAGTATTGAGTTGGAGGCATATACAGTAGAGGAGCTATCCCAACAGATTTATAGAGGAGAAATTCAGGATGCTAAGACAGTAGCGGCAATTATGGCGTACAAGAATAAGTATCATTTATAAGACAGGAAGTGCATAGAATAGAAAAAAACGGAACGAGAATAAATGGGAGAATTGCTGCATTTCGGAAAGAGAATTTCAAAAGGCAGTGCAGGAAGAGAATTTAGCTGGAAGAGTCTGGCAAAAGCTGTACTGTTTATTACATTTATACTGGGAATCCTGATGGCTAATTTTATGGGAAGGGAGAGAACAGCAGGAGCAGGAGTTTTAAATGATTACTTTATAGAAAAGTTTAAATATGCAAGTGTGAATAGAGAAAATCTATTTTTCTATATTATGGGGGAGCGAATGCCTTTTGCAGTGTTATTGCTTCTGCTGACCTTTAGTTCCCTTGGAATAGCAGTGGGAGTGCTGAACCTGGGATGGCAGGGATTTTCAATAGGGTTTATGTTGTCAGCGGCAATTGCGAAATATGGAGCCGGTGGAATGTTACTGGTTCTTGGTGGATTGTTTCCCCAGTATATTTTTTATATGGCAGTATATGCAGGATATTGCGGACTTACTATGTTTTTGAGGCAGCGTCTTTTGGTATGTGTAAGAACAGGAAGCGTCAGCCGGGAGCAAATACGGATATATGGAATAGGGGCTTTGGTAGGACTCGTATTATTATTTGTATTTGTTACAGGTATTTTTCTGGAAAGCTATTTAAATCCCCTGATTCTTAAAAAAATATTAAAAATTTTTTGAGAAAAATTACAACATATAGAAATCAAAAGACGGGTAGGACAATATGTTGTACTATTTAGATAAATCCAAAAAAGAGGCTAAAATACCATTTGATTTTCCTGTAATATATCATTATAATATAGGTTGTAATGAAAAAAACAGTTTATATTTATGTAAGATTTTAATATGAGAATAAGGTAGACGGGGTAACAGGATATATGAATAGTGAGATTCAAGAATTTATTAAATATTTAATAAAAATTAAAAAAACCTCTGAGAACACAGTGGTTTCATATGAAAGAGATTTGAAAAAATTTAATAAGTACTTTATGGAACAGGGAATCTTACAAGTAAATCAGATTACTGTCACAGGCCTAAACTCATATATTTTATATTTGGAGAAACAGGGATTGAAGCCGGCAACAATTTCCAGAGGAATTGCTTCCATAAAGGCTTTTTTTCATTTTCTGCAAAAAGAAGGTTATATAAACCTGGATATTGCAGAAGAGTTAAAGGCGCCCAAAGTAGAAAAAAAGATGCCGTCGGTTCTGACGAAAGAGGAGACGGTAAAACTGCTGGACCAGGCCAAAGGAAGTTCCCCTAAGGAACTGCGGGACAGTGCTATGCTGGAGTTGCTGTATGCTACAGGTATTCGTGTATCTGAGCTGATTTCTCTTAAAATGGAGGATGTAAATCTTCAGATGGAATATATTACCTGTAAAGATGTGAATAAAGAAAGAATCGTGCCTTTTGGAGCTGTTGCAAGAGAGTCTATGCAGATTTATTTATTAGAGGGAAGACCGGCACTGGTAACAGATGAAACGAGCCCTTATCTGTTTACCAATTGTTCCGGACGGGTAATGAGCAGACAGGGGTTCTGGAAACTGGTAAAGTTTTATGGAAAGAAGGCAGGGATTACAGCAGAATTAACACCTCATACACTGCGTCATTCCTTTGCGGTACATTTAGTAAGTAATGGAGCAGATTTGCATTCTGTTCAGGAAATGCTGGGGCATTCTGATATATCTACCACACAGATTTATGCCAATATGAATCAGAACCGGATTCGGGAAGTTTATGCAAAGGCTCATCCCAGAAGATAAAAAGAGCTGCCAACTAAGTGATTAGCGGGCAGCTTTTTTGCTGTAAAAAATTTATTGATTCATTTCTGCAATATGATAAATCAGCTCTTCGGATTCCTTCCATCCAAGACATGGGTCTGTAATGGATTTTCCGTAGACATGTTCTCCTACTTTCTGGCATCCTGGTTCAATATAACTTTCAATCATAACACCCTTCACCATATTTTTGATGTCAGAAGACAGTTTACGGTTATGCATAACTTCTTTTACAATACGAATCTGTTGTTCATACTGCTTATTGGAGTTTGCATGGTTAGAGTCGATGATAGCTGCAGGATTCACCAAATCCATTTTATCGTACATACTAATTAAGCATTCTAAATCTTCATAATGGTAGTTTGGCAGGGAAATGCCCCGTTTGTTTACTGCTCCACGTAAAACCACATGAGTAAGTGGGTTTCCGGAAGTGCGGACTTCATAGCCGCGATATACAAAATGGTGCGGATGCTGTCCCGCATATACAGAGTTCAGCATAACAGAAAAGTCACCGCTGGTAGGATTCTTCATTCCGGCAGGGACATCAAATCCGCTGACAGTAAGCCGGTGATGCTGATCCTCTACAGAACGTGCACCAATAGCAACATAGGAAAGTAAATCTTCTACATAGCTGAAGTTTTCTGGATACAGCATTTCATCTGCAGAAGAAAGACCACTTTCTTCCAGGGAACGAATGTGCATTTTACGCATTGCGATCAATCCAGCCAGCATATCAGGTTTTTTTTCTGGATCCGGCTGATGTGCAATTCCTTTATATCCCTCTCCGGTAGTACGAGGTTTGTTGGTATAGATTCTTGGAACAATAACTACACGGTCAGCCACTTTTTCCTGTACACGGCTTAAACGGTTGATATAATCACAAACTGAATCTTCATTATCAGCGGAACATGGTCCGATGATTACCAGAAATTTATCGGAAGCTCCAGTAATAATATCACGAATCATGCTGTCTCTTTCCTGCTTGATTTCAATTGCTTTGGCAGAAAGAGGGTATTGTTGTTTGATTTCTTCCGGGGAAGGAAGTTCTTTTAAAAAATTAAAACTCATGGTAATTCTCCTTTGTTTCTATTTAAAATATTTTTCTTTGATTAATTCCACCGGCATTTCTTTTCCGGTCCAGCAGGTAAAGGCTGCGGCTCCCTGATATAGAAGCATGTATAATCCATTAAAGTAGGGGCAGCCAGCTTCTTTTGCCTGTTTCAGCAATAAGGTTTCCCTCGGATTATATATAATATCTGATACGATTAGCTCTTTGGGGAGCAGAGAAGCATCCGGAATTGGTGAGGCCTCTGTATCAGGTGCCATTCCTACGTTTGTAGCATTGGTGAGGATAGCACTGTCGGAAAGACTTTGAGCAAGCAAATCCGTGTCTGCCAAGTCACAAAGCTGAAGGTTACAGCCTGTTTCACTGGTAATCTGCTGACAGAACTGCCAGGTCTTGTCCCAGGAAGCATTTTTGCGTTTAAACATATTAATAGAAGAAACGCCATCCAGAGCAGCTTGTACACATATGGAAGTAGCAGCGCCTCCGGCTCCCAGCAGGGTCATTTTTTGACCGGTAATGGAAAACCCTGCATCTGTAACGGAACGCATATATCCGGTGCCATCTGTATTATGACCAATAAGCTTGTTCTCTTTTACAATAACCGTATTTACGGCTCCGGCAAGCCGGGCAGCAGGTGTAAGTTCGTCCAGCAGTGGAAGAATAGGTACCTTTAAGGGCATCGTTAGATTAAAGCCGCAGATGCCGGCTGCTTTCAGACCTGAAACAGCATCTTTTAACTGTTCCGGTGTCACATCAAAGGCAAGATAGACATAGTCAAGCCCAAGCTGACGGAAGGCCTCGTTATGCATTTGCGGAGAAATGCTGTGGGCAACCGGGCTCCCAAGAAGTCCGGTAAGCCTGGTTTTTCCGGTAATTTCGTAGTCCATGATATTCACCTATTTCAATTTATTCCTGTAATGTAATAAAGTCTTATTAAAATATCTTAATGGATTATAAAAAATATGTCAATGACTTGCTACTTTTCTTTCACTAAGTTATAATACATTGTACATTATACATGAAATAACGGAGTGAACGCAATTGTGAAAATAAAAGAGAGAGAAATTGGAAAAGGCAGGCCACTGGTATGTGTACCTATTGTAGAAACTGAAAGGCATGCTATCTGCAGAGAAGCAGAGAAGCTGGTACAGGAATCCGTGGATATGGTGGAATGGCGGATCGATTGGTATGAGAATGGTAATTCCCCAGATGAAGTATGTAAGGTAATCGAAGAACTTGCCGGGATTTTAAAAAGGCAGATTCTATTGTGTACCTTTCGTAGCAAGAAACAGGGTGGAGAAAAAGAAATACAGACAGAATCCTATCTTGTAATGCTGGAGAAAATTGCAGACCAGGGTAAGGCAGATATGATAGATGTAGAAGTATGTGAATTGCAGAAGCCGGCAGAAATCATAGAGAAGCTGAAAGAAAAAGGAATGACAGTGGTTGCTTCTGATCACAATTTTTTACAGACCCCTTCTGTGGAAATTATGACAGAGAAGCTATTATATATGAAGAGGTTGGGAGCAGATATAGCAAAGCTGGCAGTGATGCCAAATAGTACCCGGGATGTTCTGAGCCTTTTAGAAGCAACGGTAGGAATGAAGGAACAGTATCCCCAGTATCCGGTGATTACCATGTCCATGGGGGCAAAAGGTATGATTTCAAGAATTGCGGGACAAGCCTTTGGTTCCTGTGTAACCTTTGCAGCTTCAGGAAAAACTTCCGCACCGGGGCAGATGCCGGTGGAAGATGTGGTGATGATTTTGGATAAAGTTTCAGAAAGTATGGAAAAATAATATGAAAAATAATATCTATTTAATTGGATTTATGGGAACTGGAAAAAGTACAATATCCAGATATTTATCCGTAATAACCGGATATCAGGAGATAGATGCAGATTATGAAATAGTGTGCCAGGAAAACATGGGTATTCCAGAAATTTTTGAAAAGTATGGGGAAGTGTACTTCAGGAATCGGGAAACGGAATTTTTAAATACAATGAAAGAAAAGAATCATTATATTATTTCCTGCGGAGGCGGAATGGTACTTCGGGAAGAGAACGTAAAGCTGATGCGGGAAAGTGGTGTTATTGTACAGCTTACAGCAACTCCTGAGACGGTTCTCACGCGTGTGGAAAATTGCAGGGAGCGTCCTATATTAAGCGGTCATATGGATATAGAATATATTGAAAAATTGATGGAAGACCGCAGGGAATATTACGAAGCGGCACAGGAACTTATAATTCCTACAGATGGAAGAGAACCAGAAGAAATAGCAAAAGATTTGAAAGAAAAATTAGAGTTCTCTAACTTTTGCTTTGATTTTCCTGAAAAAGTATGATATACTTTTAAAGTTGTAAAAAGTAATTGAAAAAGGCACCCATAGTTTAACGGATAAAACACCAGATTCCGGTTCTGGGGCTGGGGGTTCGATTCCCTCTGGGTGTATTGCTGATGAAATAATTATAAATCGACTATAAGTCGGTTTTTTTTTTGTTCAAATTTATTGATAGTCAGTATAAAATCGTATATTCTATGTTTATAGAATTGAATATAATAGGAGGAATGACGATGGGAGAACTACTGAAATTACCTAACATAGGTGAAGATACAGAGAGACAGTTGAAAGAAGTTGGTATTAATACTGAGGACGAATTGAAAGAGATAGGAGCAGAGCAGGCATGGCTGAAACTACAGGGAATTGATGAATCTGCTTGTTTACACAGATTACTTGGACTAGAAGGGGCAATACAGGGTATAAAGAAAACATTGTTATCAGATACCCGCAAAGCAGAGCTCAAAGAGTTTTACCAATGGCACAAAAAATAAAGGAGTTATCGGGAGGAGTCATTGGCTTTATTTCCCAACAACTCCTTTATGAAAACACGTTAATTCAATAAATGGAGAGAGAAATTTAGATAGGCAGCAAATAAACACCATAGTAAATATGGAATTTGCAGATATGCGGCTGTAGGATTTATTTTATAAAATTGCTTAATCATTACACATATCAGAATTATTAGTATTACCAGCCATATAAAGGCCGGCAGATATAGAGAGAATCTAAAGAAAATGATACTCCAGAAAAAATTGAAAAACAGTTGAAGAAAATAGGTTTTTAAGGCCTTTGGTGCGTCGGGGCTTTCTGAAACAAAGACTAGGTACGCCGATATGCCCATCAGAATATAAAGTATTGTCCAAACGATAGGGAAAATAAATGAGGGTGGGCTTAATGCTGGTTTATTTAACGTAGAATACGTTGACATATCGCCGCTTATAAGTGCAGACAAAGCCCCAACGGCTAAAGGAATAAGAATTGATATTATGAGGGCACTTCTATTTTGTGGTTTCATATAGTACTCACGCTCCTGGATTATCTATAACTTATAATATGAGGCGTTATGAAAGAATATGACCCCAGGAGAATGTTGATACGTGGTATGGTTTTTATTTTACATTAATGACACATTTATAGTATAATAGCAAAACACACAAGAAAATAGAGAGAGTGAGGAAAAGAGTATGATTTTAAAGGTAGGAGCCATTATAGCGGGAATTATAATTATTGGTTTGGGGGCAGCGTATAAAATATCCCCCCGTTTAAAGAAGGAAGGGAAATTCAATCCTGGTACACCCTTGGTTTTGCTGGGAGCCCTTTTGATTATAGCCAGCCAGAGTTTTGTAATTGTAAACACGGGTTATACCGGTGTCCGTGAAACATTTGGTCAAGTGGATAATAAGCCAGTATCACAGGGATTTAATTTTAAAGTACCCTTTGTTCAGACGATTTCAATGGTAAATAATAAGCTGCAGGATTTGGTTATAGTAGGGGAAGATTCCGCCATCGAGTCTACAATAAAAGGTAAGATACCGATTCAGATCAGCGGTGTAACCGTGTCATATCAGATAAGTTCTGAAAATGCTACATACATATACACAACAGTTTCTGACACCAGCAGTTTACTTACCTATAATATAGTTTCTTCTGCCATTAAGGCAACGACTCCGTCATTCGATACAGATAGTGTTGTAATACGCTCAAGTGTAGAAGCAGAGGTAAGAAAAGAGCTGCAGTCTTATGTTAATAATAAATATGGTGAAGACGTACTGGTGATAGCCCAGGTTACCATAGGGGATATATCATTTACAGATGCGTATAATGAATCTGTAAATAAAAAGAATATGGCAGAACAAGAGGCACAGGCACAGGGAATTGAAAATCAAAAAAATATTGATAAAGCCAATGCTGAGGCACAGGCGAAATTAATTAAATCAAAAGCGGATGCAGAAGCCAAGATAGTAGAAGCAGAAGCAGCTAAAAAGGCAAATGAAATGCTTGAAAAATCCTTAACCAGTGGTGTGTTAACAGATAAGTGGTTGGAAAAATGGGATGGTGTACAGCCATTAGTAATGGGAAGTGATGGAAATATTATTGATATTAGTTCCCTTATGAAAGAAGCAGGAGAGAAGTAAAATATGTATCAAAGTATATGTGAAAGTCGAAGAT
>CAZUKR010000032.1:0-24045 GCA_964620885.1 uncultured Eubacterium sp. | reverse complement strand
TAGATACGGGAATCACATAGAACGTAATTTCCATATCTAGTATCGTGAGGAGTCATTGGCTTTATTTTCCGACACCTCCCTCTTTTACATTTATGCCTCGAAACAGGCTTTTAATTTTTCCAGCGCACGTTTTTCTATCCTGCTGACATAAGAGCGGGAAATTCCCATTTTATCTGCGATTTCCCGCTGTGTAATTGGTTTCTTATTGTAAAGCCCATAACGCATTTCGATAATCTCTCGTTCCCTGTCATTAAGCACTTGTGGAATAAATTCATAAATTTTTCTGGTATTTCCCTTTAGCTCAATGGTTTCAAAAATATCACGTTCCTGACTTTCCACCACATCCATAAGATTGATCTGATTTCCTTCTTTATCTGTTCCGATTGGTTCATATAGCGATACTTCTCTGGATGTTTTCTTTTTTCCACGAAAATACATCAGTAATTCATTGTCAATACATCTTGCCGCGTAAGTAGCCAGCCGGTTTCCCCGCTCATAATTAAAGGTTGATACCGCCTTTATCAAACCAATGGTACCGATAGAGATTAGATCTTCCATATCTTCCTCTGAATTCTGATATTTTTTTGCGATGTGTGCCACTAGTCTTAAGTTCCGTTCAATCAGCGTATATCTAGCCTCGAGGTCGCCCTCTTTCATTTTTCCCAGATAATATTTTTCTTCCTCTGCATTTAATGGCATTAAAAAAGTTTTCAAAAAAAGCACCTCTTAGCTGATTTATTACATTCTATGAAAAATCAAGCCCTGAAGTGCCTTTCCACCCTTAAATTCTTTTTCTTTTCTTCTCTTTTTTCAGAAAACTCCTTGAAAACCCACGTTCTACGGGAGTATAATAAACTCGGAGGTGCCTTATGAATCAAATACCAAAAGACCCTGTTATTTTATTAAGTTATATTAATACTCAGTTAAGGGATTTTTTTCCCTCTTTGGAAGAACTTGGCAAAAGCCTAAGTATCTCCATTCCGGATTTAGTACAAACCCTTGCCGCTATTGATTACACCTATGATGCTGCTCAAAATCAATTTGTTTAATAGTCCTTCTGTTTCAAAAGAACATTTTTGATATATGAAAATGTATCTTCTTCTCCTTCTTCTGCCAGCATCCGCAAAAGTTTTTCTAACAATTTGCGGGTATCTGGATGTATGAGATAAAAGTCTCGTCCATTTTCATAATATTTCCATGCACTTTCATCCGTATACTTCTCTTTCTGGTAGTTTTTTGATGCTGACATACGGTCTATAAACATCTCTACCACATATCTTATAGGCATTTTCATTCCAGCCATGGATTTATTTGCATTTGAGGCGTAATCAATCCAGTATTCCAGATGATGCTTATTTCTTCCCTTATGGTGCAGCCATGCAGCAGAATATCCTTTTTCTTCCCGCTCCCGATTATTGGGACTGGCACTTCCCTGATAATACTTACATCCTACCAGGAATTCTGTGGGGGTATATTTAGACAAGTCATGCAATAATCCCTGCCTATAAAGTCCTACCCGAAAACACCCTTTCATGACCAGTATTTTATGATGATTTATTGTTTTCAAATGCTGCCAGACTTTCATTTCTTTCCCTTTCACTCCTATCATTTAATTATTAAATATAATATCAGCAGATGCAATGGATAGAATACATAAAAAAAGTATTTCATCTTAGGACCACGTGTTCCATTATATAATAGCAGGGGAATCGCTGCCAGTCCTGCATAGACTTGAATACCGCCACCGTAATATAAATAGTTTATGCCGGCAAATGCAATCTGTTTCCCCAGTCTTTTCTGGTACAGCGCATAAAAACAAATAATTATTATTATCCCGTATGCTCCATAATCACTGCCCATTACTTCTGATGCCAGCATGGCCCCTGCTACTGCTGCTATTTCAAAAATCACACCCATGTTCTTTTTCAGAACATCCAGCATAATCAAACCTGCCAGAAGGGTGAAGAATACATTCTGATGCTGCAGACCCACACTTCCATAAAACACCAAATCAAAGGGGACCTCTGATATTAGTGCAAATAGAAAAAGTCTCTTTTCATAGCTGCGGATATCACGGGTATGTACTGCACCCTCTACCAGTAAAAAGCAGAATACTGGAAAAGCTATTCTGCCAATAATACGAAATATTATATGCTGGGGATATAATACCGCCCCCACATGATCTACCAACATGGCAATCATAGCTATCCATTTCAACGTAAAACCACTAATTCCTGCTGTACCGATTTTTTCCATTCTTCCTTTCCCTGCTTCCTGCTTCTTTCTTTCCAGTCATCAAAATAATGGACTGTGCTTCTGCAATCACCTGACCTCTTACTGGTTTTTCTTCTGTCATCTCATCTCTTCCGGTATCAAATACCACCTGCCACGTCATTTCTCTGGGCAGCGCCAGCTTCTGAGGTATATTTTGGAAGTTATAGGCAATATACAAATGTTCCGTTTTCCCATAGGATCCACAGTAAAACATTCCTATAAAACTATTGTTCCGTTCAAAATCCATCTGCCAACCGCCTTCACTGTGATAAGACAAATCCGGATAACCCAGATTCTCATAATCCATCATCTGAAATGGCTGTGGGCTTCTAAGCAGCAGGTACTCTCTTCGAATCTTCAGAATCTTTTTTAAATATGATGTAATTTCGCGGCTTATCTTGGTATTCTTCCAGTCCTTCCATCCAATTTCATTGTCCTGACAATAAGCATTATTATTGCCATTCTGAGTGTTTGCACATTCATCTCCCATCCAAATCATTGGAACTCCCTGAGCAAATACTGTGGCGGCAAGGGCATTTTTAGTTTTTCTTTCCCTCAGTCTGATTACTTCTCTTTTTTTGCTGCTTCCTTCCTGTCCGCTGTTACTGCTAAAATTCCAATTGTTTCCATCTCTGTTTTCTTCTCTATTTTCTTCATTATGCTTTTTTCTATAAGAAAATACATCCCACAGGGTAAAACCATTGTTTTCTGCCACAAAATTTACAAATCCCTGATGTTCCTGCTGACGCTTCATCTGACAGGCAAATTTATAAATATCGCCCCCTTGATGATTCAGGATTCGGCGTACCTCATAAAGAAATCCGTCATTGTAGGAAAACAGCTCTGGCCCCAAACGTTCCTCGGCTTCTGCCAGTTCTTCGGGAAAACCTTCATAGAAGAGCTTACAGCCGCTCAAAAGACTGTCCTTTGATAATAATTCCGCCACGGGATAACTGCTGATAATACGAAAACCATCTATGTGATATTCCCTTTTCCAATAGCGCATTATATCAATTATTAAATATGGATTTACTTTTTCATCGAAATAAAATTCCGCAAAAAATTCCATCCCCATCTGATGAATTTTACGAATCATTTTCTTAAGCAAATCGGGATTATTATCTTCTCCAAGATAAGATGCCTTGGGAGCAAAATAGTTTCCTCTGGTGTATCCCCAGCAATTTATAAGATTCTCAGGATGTTCTTCCTTCTTGCTTTCGTCTAATCTGAGAAATTCCTCAAATTCATAAACCGGAAGAAATAAAAGGCTGGTAATTCCCAGTTCTTTCAAATATCCCAGTTTCTTCTCTATCATTCCAAAGGTTCCCTTTTGTGGACTATCTGTTTTTAATCCCATGGTAAATCCTCGGGCATGAAGTTTGTAGATTACCATATCTTCTTTCTTGATACTGGGATTTACATGATTTTTCCAATTGAAATTCGAGAAATAAAATGCACTTTTAATTTTTTTCTTTCTCTTTTTACATATATTTTCCTGTTGTTTTTTTATCCGTTCAGGAACAAAAGCATCTTTTTGTTCCTCCGGTGGTCTTCGTGCTTCTTCTGCCCACACTTCTCTTCCAGTAACCTTTCGGGCATAGGGATCAAGCACTTCCCTGCCGTCTATTTCAAAATTATAATTGTACATCTGCCAGTCAAGTCCCCGAATCCCCACGGTATAAACCGTATGATATATCTTATGCTGTTCCATCGGAATTCTTAATACTGTTTCTTCCTTCTTGGGATATAATAATAGGTTACAGGTGACCTTTTCTCCTGCCTGTAAGGAAAATGAAAGGATGTCCTTATTTTTAGTTACGCCGAATGTTTCATGGTTTCCGGTACAGATTTGAAATTCCATATACGCCTCCTGCTCTTTAGTTTCCTATTACCCATTATAGCAACTTCATGACGAGAAAAAAAGACCTTAAATTAACGTTTGTCAAATATCCGTTAATTTAAGGCGCTTTTCCTTATATAGAAAATTCTTTCATAACCTCTTCCACATGCTCTATTTTCTCTGACCGCCATGCATTTTCTCCACAGAAAATCAGGCCCTCTGATAAGTTTCCTTTTACTGCATTAATCAATGCATCTGTAATACAGTAGGGAATATCTTTCTGATTGCAGCGTTCCAGACATTGATGGCATTTTGTAATCTTCGTCCTGCCCTCTTCTGTCTTTTCAATAAATGCATTATGAATTGCCCTCCCCGGCATTCCTACTGGACTTTTAACTATTTCTATATCTTCTTTGCGTGCACGGATATATGCCTGTTTATAGGCATCACTGGCATCACATTCATGGGTAGTAACAAATCTGGTTGCTACCTGTACACCATCTGCCCCCAATTTCAAGGCATTTTCCATATCTTTTGCATCATAAATGCCGCCTGCAACTACTACCGGAATATCATAGTCATATTTTTTACGATATTCGTCTACTATCTGAATAATTCCTCGTATTTCCTCTTCATACTGTTCCCGGGTTATGGTATTCACCTCATCATAGGAAAAGCCCAGATGCCCTCCCGCTTTTGGTCCCTCTATGACTACTAAATCGGGACAGCGCTTATACTTTCTATCCCATAACTTGCATATTACGTTTGCTGACTTTATGGAGGACACAATAGGTGCAATTTTTGTTTTGGATTTCTCAACCAGTGCCGGAAGCATAGTGGGAAGCCCTGCTCCTGATATGATCAAATCCACTCCGGCTTTTACGGCAGCCTTTACATACTCTTCGTATTTCTTAGTTGCTACCATGATATTTACGCCTACAATCCCACCCATTGCAATCTCTTTTGCCTTTTTTATATGCTTTTCTATGGCTTTTAAGTTTGTTTCTAATGGATGTTCTTCAAATCCGGGTTCCTGATATCCAATCTGAGCTGTGGATATAATGCCGATTCCTCCGCATTTTGCCACATTACCTGCCAAATTGGACAAACTTACTCCTACACCCATTCCACCCTGTATTACAGGAATTTTTGCTGTTAAATCTCTGATTACCAAGTTCCTCATTCTCTTATCTCCTACATTCCACGGAATCTATCATAGCGCTGCTGCGCCAGTTCTTCTTTCCCCAGTTTCAGATACTTATGAAGGAATCTGCGGATCTCTTCCTGCATTACATTTGCTATTTTGTTTATATTCTGTAAATTAGCCGATTCCTGTTCTACAATTACCTTCTCAATAATCCCCATTTCTTTTAAATCCTTTGCCGTCACACGCATCACTTCTGCCGCCTGTGGTGCTTTGGATGCATCTTTCCAAAGAATTGACGCAAAACCTTCCGGTGACAAAATGGTATAGGTGGCATTTTCCATCATCCATACCTCATTTCCCACAGCAAGGGCAAGAGCTCCGCCGCTTCCGCCTTCTCCAATTACAATACTCAGAACCGGAACCGTTAAATCTGACATTTCAAACAGATTTCGTGCAATTGCTTCTCCCTGCCCCCGTTCTTCTGCTTCCATACCGCAGAATGCTCCAGGGGTGTCTACGAAACAGATAATGGGACGGTTAAACTTTTCCGCCTGTTTCATAAGACGCAGTGCCTTACGGTAACCTTCCGGCGACATCATACCAAAATTACGGTTTAAATTCTCTTTGGTATTCTTTCCTTTTTGCTGTCCAAGTACTGTTACGGGACATCCATCCAGATATGCAATTCCCCCTACGATTGCCCCATCATCTCCAAAATGACGATCTCCATGAAGTTCCATGAAATTCGTGAAAATTTCCTGAATATATTCCAGAGCCGCAGGCCGCTTTGCATCCCGTGCACGCTGTACGCGTTCCCAGGCAGTTACATTTTCTGTTTGTTTTTCCTCTTCCACTTCTTTTCGCAGATTTGGGATTAACGCTTCTTTTGCTTCCACCCCGCGGTGCATTACAATCAGTTTTGCCAGAGTCTCTTTTAGATCTTCTCTTTCTATCACACCGTCAATCAGTCCATGCGCTACCAGAAATTCTGCTCTCTGGAATCCTTCCGGTAATTTCTGCCGAATGGTTTGTTCAATTACCCTTGGTCCTGCAAATCCCACCAGTGCTCCCGGCTCTGCTAATATAATATCACCCAGCATAGCAAAGCTTGCGGTTACTCCGCCAGTGGTTGGGTCTGTCAATACCGAAATATAAAGAAGACCTTCTTTGGAATGGCGTTTCAACGCTGCAGATGTCTTTGCCATCTGCATTAAAGATACCATTCCTTCCTGCATTCTGGCCCCGCCTGAGCAGGTAAATATAATAACAGGAAGTCTTTCTTTGGTGGCACGTTCTACCGCCCTTGTAATCTTCTCTCCAACTACATACCCCATACTTCCCATTAGAAAACGACCATCGCAGACACATACTACTGCTTCTTCTCCCTGAATGGTACATTTCCCACAGGTAACTGCTTCATCTATTTTTAACCTATTTTTTAATTCATCTATTTTCTCGGGATATTCCGGATAAGTCAGGGGATTCCTGTTTTCCAGTCCTTCTTCCCACTTCTCATAAGTTCCCTTGTCTGTCACCATCTGAAGCCGTTTCCTGGTGGTTAGACGGAAATATTTTCCACACTTATAACATATATAGCGGTTTGATTTTACATCTTGTTTATAAAGCATTTCACCGCATGTTTCACATTTTATCCATAAGCCTTCCGGTACCTGTGGTGCATTTCCCTGTACCGCAATATAATTGGTTTTCTTAAATTTCAGCATTTCTTTTCATCTGCTCCTGTCTGAATCATTCAAAATAATCTGGAATAAAATGTGTATTGGTCTTTCCCGACACAAACACCGGATGACTTAAAATATCATATTCAAAATCCAGATTTGTCGTAATACCTCCTACTACAACTTCACCTAAAGCACTCTGCATCTTGCGTATGGCATCCTGACGATTTTCTCCATGTACAATGACCTTTGCCACCATGGAATCATAATATGCCGGAATGGTATAGCCGTTATAAAGTGCTGATTCAATCCGCACTCCATTTCCTCCCGGAAAATGAAGTTCTTTAATCATTCCGGGACAAGGCATAAAATTCTTCTCTGGATTTTCTGCATTAATCCGGCATTCAATGGCATGCCCCTGCAGTATTACATCTTCCTGCCGGATACGAAGGGGTTCTCCCGCCGCAATCCGTATCTGTTCTTTTACCAAATCTATTCCCGTTACCATTTCGGTAACTGGATGTTCTACCTGTATTCTTGTATTCATTTCCATAAAATAGAATTTTTTATGTTTATCCAAAAGAAACTCAATGGTTCCTGCATTTTCATAATCTGCTGCTTTTGCGGCAAGTACCGCTGTCTCTCCCATAAGTTTCCGCAAGTCTTCATCTATAACTGCACAGGGAGATTCTTCCATCATCTTCTGATGACGCCGCTGAATGGAGCAGTCACGCTCTCCCAGCTGTATCACATTTCCGTATTTATCTGCCAGAATCTGAAATTCTATATGCCTTGGCTCTTCAATGTATTTTTCAATATACATGGTATTATCTCCAAAGGCATTTACCGACTCCTGCTGGGCAAGCTGAAAATTGTTTTCAAAGGATTCTGGATCTACGGCAACGCGCATTCCTTTTCCTCCACCCCCGGAAGATGCTTTTATCATGACAGGGTAGCCGATTTCCTCTGCTAGGTCTGCCCCCTCTTTCGCGCTGTACACCGATTCTTTTGTTCCCGGAACTACCGGAATTCCTGCCTCCATCATGGTCTTCCTTGCATGGGATTTGTTTCCCATCTTGCCAATCAGACTGCCTGATGGACCAACAAACACAATCCCGCAGTTTCTACACATATCTGCAAAATGTTCATTTTCGGATAAAAATCCAAATCCCGGATGGATGGCCTGCGCCTTTGTGGCAATGGCCGCACTAATAATCCGCTCCATATTCAAATAACTGTCTGCTGCTGCTGCTTTCCCTATGCACACAGCCTCATCTGCAAGCTGGGTATGCAATGCATCTCTGTCCGCCTCTGAATACACCGCTACGGAAACAATTCCCATTTCACGGCATGCTCGTATGATTCTCACCGCAATTTCCCCGCGGTTTGCAATTAATATTTTTTGAAACATAGTCAAATGCTCCTTTAACTTTTACATTTTAGCCAATTGCAAAGGTGAGTTCCGCCTGTACTGCAATTTTTCCATCTACGGTTGCTACTGCCTTTCCAACTCCAATTGGTCCCTTTTGCTTTATGATTTCAATCTCCAGCATTAATACATCTCCCGGTACTACTTTTTGTTTGAATTTAGCACTGTTGATTGCTCCAAAATATGCTGTTTTTCCTTCAAACTCCGGTTTGCTTAAAATAGCCACCGCCCCTGCCTGAGCCAGCGCTTCCACAATCAATACTCCCGGCATTACCGGCTCCTCCGGAAAATGTCCGCCAAAAAATGGTTCATTATAGCTGACACATTTTTTCGCTACTGCTTTTATTCCCGGCTCCAGTTCTTCTATGGTATCAATCAGAAGAAACGGCTGACGATGGGGTATAATTTTCATAATTTCCTTTGTTCCCATTAATGACATTTTGTTTCCTCCTACCCAATCACAAACATTGGCTGCCCATACTCTATTACCTCTTCATTCGATACCAGAATCTCTTTTACTACACCATCATAGTCACTTTCGATTTCATTCATCAGTTTCATCGCTTCTACAATCCCCAAGACCTGCCCTTTTTCTACATGATCTCCTACCTGTACAAATGGCTCCGATTCGGGTGTGGCTGATGCATAAAAGATTCCAACTAGGGGAGATGATATGATATCTCCCTTGGTACTTTCCGGTTCTTTGGTCTTTTGCTCTGGTGCCTGAGATACGCCAGTTACAGTTACTATTTTCTGCTCTTTCTCTTTTTTCATCTGAATAACGGTACCATCTTCTTCATAGGAAAAATCCGTAAGTTCCGAATCTGATACTGCTGTAATAATTTTTAAAACATGTTCAAACTCCATTACTCTACTCCTCATATCTTCTTACAAGCAGACTTGCATTATGTCCGCCAAAGCCAAGTGAATTTGTTAAAGCATAATTAAACTTTTGCTCTATTCCCTTATTTTGAACGTAATCCAAGTCAAGTTCTTCATCTGGCTCCTCTAGTCCCACAGTCTGATGAATATAGCTGTGTTTTAACTGAAGAACACATGCAATAAACTCAACTGCCCCTGCTGCTCCCAGCAGATGCCCTATCATAGACTTGGTGGAGTTTACCTTCATATTATAAGCATGTTCTCCAAATGCAATTTTAATTGCTCTGGTTTCAAACAGATCATTATGATGGGTACTGGTCCCATGAGCATTGATGTATTCTATTTCTTCCGGCTTAACTCCCGCTTCTGCCACTGCATTCTTCATTGCCATAGCCGCACCCATACCGTCTTCTGCCGGAGAAGTAATATGGTATGCATCACTGGTGGCTCCATATCCTACTACTTCTGCTAAAATATTTGCGCCACGCCTTTTCGCATGTTCCAGCTCTTCCAGAACTACTACTCCTGCTCCCTCTCCCATGACAAAACCACTTCTATCTTTATCAAAAGGTATAGAACAGCGTGTTACATCGTTATTGGTGGACAAGGCTGTTAATGCTGTAAATCCACCTACTCCAATAGGGGTAATGGAACTTTCTGTTCCTCCCGCTACCATAATATCTGCATCTCCGAACTGAATAGTCCGGTACGCTTCACCAATAGAATGTGTTCCTGTTGCACAGGCTGTAACCACATTTAAACTTTTTCCTTTTAATCCTAATTGGATGGATACATTTCCAGCTGCCATATTGGTAATCATCATTGGTACCAGCAGAGGATTAATTCTGCCCGGTCCCCTTGCCAGCAATTTATTATGTTCCCGTTCCATAGCCTGAAGACTTCCGATTCCAGAACCAATGGCACAGCCTACTTTGTATGGATCTTCCTGTTCCATATCGATACCGGAATGTTCCAATGCTTGTTTTGCAGCGGCTACTGCGTATTGACAGAACAGTTCCATACGTTTGGCTGATTTTGGGTCCATATATTCTTTGGGGTCAAATCCTTTTACACTTGCCGCAATTTTTGTTTTATAATCTGTGGTATCAAACTGTGTAATTTCTTCAAATCCAGTTTTTCCTTGTTGAATCCCATCCCAGAATTCTTCCGGATTTAATCCAATCGGGGTAATTGCTCCCATACCCGTAACTACAACTCTTTTCATGAAATCTCTCCTGTTCTCTTCATTCTAGCTGGGATTACATTCCCATACCGCCGTCTACATGGAGCACCTGGCCAGTAATATACGATGCATCTTCTGATGCCAGAAACTTCACTGCATTTGCAATCTCTTTTGGATTTCCAAATCTTCCAAAAGGAATCTGTGCCTTTCCGGCTTCTACTACTGCCTGTGAAAGTTTTTCTGTCATTTCTGTTTCAATAAATCCCGGTGCAACCGCATTTACACGAATTTCTCTGGATGCAAGTTCTCTTGCCAAAGATTTTGTAAGACCAATGACACCTGCCTTGGAAGAAGCATAATTTACCTGTCCTGCATTTCCCATAACGCCTGAAATAGAGGAAACATTTATAATACAGCCGGATTTCTGTTTTAGCATCTGTCTTGCCACATGCTTTGCTGTATTAAAGGTCCCCTTCAAATTAATGGCAATTACACTGTCAAAATCTTCTTCCTTCATCTTCAGAATCAGATTGTCCTTGGTAATTCCCGCATTATTTACAAGGATATCTATACGTCCATGTTTTTCCACAATATCTTTCATCATCTTTTCCACATCCGCAAAGTCAGAAACATTGCATCCATAGCTTTCTGCCGATCCTCCCTGATCACATATCTCTGATACTACCTGTTCTGCGGCTTCTTTGGAACCATTATAATTGACAATAACCGCTGCTCCTTCTGCTGCCAGAGTCTTGGCAATTTCTTTTCCAATTCCTCTGGATGCTCCGGTTACCAGGGCTGTTTTTCCTTTTAAACTCATTATAATACCTCTGCTAATTTTTCTAAGTCTGCTACCGTTTCCACATGATATCCTGATGCCTGAGGTGCAATCTTTTTCAGGAATCCAGTCAGTGTCTTTTTGGGTCCGATTTCAATAAATGTATCTACTCCGTCTTTTACCATCTGCTCTACACTCTGCTGCCAACGCACGGAAGAAGAAATCTGTTTTTCCAAAAGTCCCTTTACCTGTTCTTTCTCTCTAATGTAATCTGCAGTTACATTGGAAACATAAGGAATCTTTATTTCCTGTATTTCTATTTTTTCAAGTTCCTTTGTTAGCTTTTTCCCTGCACCTTCCAGCATTTTGGAATGAAATGGTCCGCTGACCTTAAGAGAAATACATCGTTTTGCTCCTGCTGTTTTTAATGCTTCTGAGGCTTCCATTACGGCATTTTCCTCTCCAGTAATTACGGTCTGACCGGGACAGTTGTAATTTGCAACGGATACTGTTCCCTTAATCTGAGCACATACATTTTCAATAACATCATTTGTAAGTCCCATTACCGCAGTCATGGCTCCTCCTGTGGGCACGGCCTCCTGCATATAGGTTCCGCGTTTTACCACAAGTTCCAATGCATCATGAACAGATAATGCCTCGGAAGCTACCAAGGCTCCATATTCACCTAAACTGAGTCCTGCATTCACCTCAGATTTTATTCCTTTTTCCTGCAATACACTTAAAATAGCAAGTTCTACTGTCAGCATGGCAATCTGCGTATATTTTGTGATATGTAGTTTCTCATTTTCCTGAAAAATCAATTCTTCCATAGACATACCGGATACTTTACCTGCAATGGCAAACACTTCCTTTGCCCGGTCAAAATTTTCATAAAAATCTTTCCCCATACCGGTATATTGTGCTCCCTGTCCTGGAAAAACAAATGCAATCTTACTCATAATATGCTCCCTGAAGTAAATTCTGTGCCTCTTTTTTAATCTCATCTATCATTTCTTTACAGGTCTGTTCTTTTTTTATCAGTCCCGCAATCTGTCCTGCCATTACAGTTCCAGTTTTCACATCCCCATCCATTACGGCATTTCGGAGTGAGCCCACTGCAAGAAGTTCCAGCTCTTCAAAAGGCAATCCTTCCTGCTCTTTTTTGATATATTCTTTTGTCATCTGATTCCGCAGCTGACGTATTGGATGCCCATGTGTTCTACCTGTAACTGCTGAATCAATATCTTTTGATTTTATAATCCTGTCTTTATAATTCTGATGACAGATGGATTCCTTTGCTACTACAAATCTGGTTCCCATCTGAACCGCCTCTGCGCCCAGCATAAAAGCCGCTGCCATTCCTCTGCCGTCTCCAATGCCTCCCGCCGCAATAACCGGAACCTTTACTGCATCTACCACCTGGGGAACCAGTGTCATAGTCGTTGCCGCACCAATGTGTCCACCGGATTCTGTTCCTTCTGCAATTACAGCATCAGCTCCTCCTCTTTCCATCATTCTGGCCAGAGCCACACTTGCTACCACCGGAATTACCCTGCTTCCATTTTCTTTCCACATTTCCATGTATTTTCCGGGATTACCTGCTCCTGTCGTAATTACAGGGACTTTTTCTTCTGCCAGAACCTGTGCCACCTCATCTGCATAAGGGCTTAACAACATTACATTTACTCCGATTGGCTTATCTGTCAGCTCTCTGGCTTTGCAGATTTCCTCACGAACCCACTCTGCCGGTGCATTGGCTGCACCGATAATTCCAAGTCCCCCTGCCTGTGATACTGCAGCTGCAAGATTATGCTCTGCAACCCAGGCCATTCCTCCCTGAATAATGGGAACTTCTATTTGTAACAGTTCTGTGATTCTTGTTTTCATAATTTTATTCTACACCTTTATCTTTTAAATAATTAAATACGTCTCCTACTGTAAGCAGTTTCTCCAAATCTTCGGAAGGAATTTCTACTGAATATTCATCTTCCAGAGCCATTACCAGTTCAAATAAATCGAGGGAATCTGCTCCCAAATCTTCTTTAAAAGACGTTTCTAATTTAATCTCTCCTGCTTCTGCACTTAATTGTTCCGCAATAATTTCTTTCATTTTTTCTAACATTTTTGTAATCTCCTTTATGTTTTGACTTGCAAATAGTTTGATAGTCAAAGTATATCACATAAATTTACTTTGTCAATAAAAATATAGTATTTTTTTTCCATGTATGATATGATTAAAAAAAGAAAGAAACTGATATTCTGACTTCCTTCTGAACTAAGAAAATGAGGTGTACGCATATGACAAAAACAGCAATTATAGATCTAAAACCTGGGATGTTTACGGCTGCTCCTGTATATAGTGCAACAGGTCAACAGCTTCTTCCTGAGCATTCCATTCTAACAGTACAGCAGATATCCCGATTGGAATTTTACGGTGTTCAATGGGTTACAATTATTCCCGAAACAGAATTACATAATTCTGCTATAGATGAACTTGCCGGCAATGAAAATGAAGAAATTATTTCCTATTCTCAGAAAATTCGCCGCAGTAAATCCTTCCATATGTTCAAAATAGACTATGGGAAAAAATTAAACCTTCTTCGACAATCTATGAATGATCTTCTAAAGAAAAACGTTCCCGTAGATACAGACTCTCTTCTCTACCAGGTGGGCAGCTTATATAAAAACAACATGACTACTCTCTCTATTTTTGATATGCTGCATAATATGCGTCAGATTGATGATTCTACTTATGCACACAGTCTGAATGTTGCATTAATTGCCCGTATGCTGGGGGAATGGATGAGTTGGCCTGAAGAAGATTTAGAGACTCTGACTTTGGCTGGACTGCTCCATGATATCGGAAAATGTATGATTTCACCCGAAATTCTGAATAAACCGGCACTTCTTTCACCGGATGAATACGAAGAGGTAAAAAAACATGCTCGTTATGGCGCAGAAATTTTAGAGAACCAGCCCATTGACAAACGAATTGTGCTGGCTGCCCTTATGCATCACGAACGCTGTGACGGCAGTGGATATCCTCTTGGACTAACCACCAATGATATTGATGATTTTGCTAAAATCATCTCTATTGCAGATGTTTATGATGCCATGACTGCCAACCGCTGTTATCGAAAAGGGCTCTGCCCCTTTGAAGTAATTGCTACATTTGAGCGAAGTGGACTGGAAAAATATGATTCCAGATATCTTTTGTCTTTTTTAAACCGTATTGTAGATACATATATCTGCAACAGTGTTCTGCTAAATGACGGTACCACCGGAAAGATTGTTCTTATGAACCAGAATTCCCTTTCCCGCCCGGTAGTCCATACTATGACAAATGAATATATTGACCTGACCAAACATCCTGAACTTCACATTCAGGCAATTATATAACAACAAAGAAAATGAGGTATTTATTATGAGCGAAAACCAAAATGCAAATTCTGCAAATAACATTCCGGAAGAGGATGGTTCTGACATGCGTATCACGCTGTCTCTGGATGATGGTTCTGAGGTAGAATGTGCCATTCTTACTATTTTTGATGTAAAGGAACAGGATTACATCGTATTACTTCCTCTTGACGAAAATGACGAAGCCAATGATGATGGCGAAGTATACATTTACCGTTATTCGGAAGATGAAGAAGGAAATCCTTCTCTTGAAAACATTGAAGATGATGACGAATATGAAGCGGTTGCAGACCGTTTCGATGAAATTTTAGACGAAGATGCTTTTGATGAAATATAAATAAAAGGAGGGGAATCCCCTCCTTTTATTTTTTAACTGACATTTCTTTTACAAATCTGGAAACATCCAGTTCTCTTCCATTATATTTCTTTACACTGTTCACATACAATGCCTCTTTGGCTCTTGTAATCCCTACATAAAACATTCTGCGTTCTTCCTGCAGTTCTGCATCCAATACTGCCTTCTTATATGGCATAATTTCTTCATTTACATCCAGAAGATATACAATCGGATATTCCAACCCTTTTGCACTATGTAATGTCACCAGAGACACGCAGTCGGTCAAAGTGTCCTGCTGTCTTTTCTGCTCCTTTAATTCTTCGGTATATGCCTCCATATGGGAAAACCATGCATCATAGGTCTTGAATTCTCTGGAAGCATCCTGCAGTTCATCCAATATTTCCATCAGGTTATCGGCACTGATTCGGCGATAATCTGCATATTCCTTTAAATATTCCTCATAACCAATTCCCTGCCGGATATAATTTACGGCAGCATAGGGAGACGTTCTGCTTAGTACCCTTAAATCTGCCTCCAACTGTTCTATCCGCTCTGCCACCCAGGGCTGTTTCAGGTCATAGAAGTATTCTGCCCATACATCAAATGCCACACTCTCTTCTTCTACACTTTCTCTTGTAATATACCGCTTCGGTCTGTTCATAATCTGAAGTATATCTTTTCTTGTCCTGCTTCCTAATGCAAGCCTTATGTAAGTAAGAATATCTCTGGTAATCCAGTGTTCATACAGATTCGGAATATTATCTCTGGTACGGAAGGGAATATTATAAGCCATTAATTGCCCCATAAATAAACGGGGCTGGGTATTCGTTCTGAATAAAACGGCACAATCACTATAACTGCGTCCCTTCCTGCGTTCTTCCAGTATTTTTTCTATAATTGCTTTGCTCTCCTCCTGCTGATTTTCATATGTCTGAAAATGAATTCCCTCTGCTCTATTACGATGTGCCTGTATGCTTTTAGGAAATCTGGCTTCATTATGACGAATCAGGGACAGGGACGCTTCTACAATTTCTTTTCCACAACGATAATTTACATCCAAAAGAATCCGCTTTGCATCGGGATATGCCTGTTCAAATCCCAGCATAATTTCTGGCTTTGCCCCTCGGAACCGATAAATAGACTGGTCATCATCCCCTACAATAAATAGGTTATCTTCCGGCTGTGCCAGCATTTTTATAATATCAAACTGTATCTTATTAATATCCTGAAATTCATCAATAAGGATGTACTGGAACTTCTTCTGCCATGATTTTAAAATATCGTTTCTCTGACTTAAAAGTTCATAACAGTATACCAGCATATCATCAAAATCAATGAGTCTGTTCTGCCGCATTCTTTCTTCATAACTTTTATAAATCTGCTCAAATATCTCTTTTCCGCAGTTTTTGGAATAATAGTGTTCCAGAGGAATACCGGAGTTTTTCACCAGACTGATTTCTCCTAGGATTTCTCCTATAAATTCATTTTCATCTTCATACTCCAGGCGCATTCTTGTAATAATTTCCCGCATCAGCATAAAACGTTGTTCTTCTTTTATAATATTGCCTGCATGAAATCCATAGGCATGCTTCAATATACTAAAAAATACTCCATGAAAGGTACCAAAAGTAACGGGATATTTTCTGCCTCCCATTAATCTAAAAAAACGTTCTTTCATTTCAGTTGCTGCTGCTCTGGTAAAGGTGATAACAAGAATTTTAGATGGATCCACACCCTGATTAAGAATTAGATTTTTGGTTCGTTCTGTGATAACAAGGGTCTTACCGGACCCTGGACCGGCCAATACAAGCATTGGTCCGGTTCCATGTCCGATTGCCTCTGTCTGAGATGTATTAAAACTCATAGTTCTGCTTCCAGTTTGGTAATACCTGCCTTCAAACGTGCTATGGATTCTTCTTTTCCCAGCAGTTCCATAATTTCTGTAGCGCCGCCTGGTGTCATCTGCTTACCGGAAACGGCTGTACGTACCGGCCACATAGCATAGCCATTCTTACATCCCTTTTCTCCTACATATTTGCTTAATACTCCATACAATGCATCATTGGAGTAATCTTCCTGTGCCTCAAAAAGTGGAAGTAATTCTTTTAATACTTCTAAGGATGTTTCCGGCGTAGTTTTCATTTTCTTATGTGCATACATGGAGATATCATAGTCCGGCACTGCTTCAAAGAAATCTACATGTTCTGCAATCTCTGGCAAAATCTCAATTCTGGTCTTTACCATTTCTGCAATCTTTTTTAAATCATAGTTTTTCGTGATACTTTCTTTGAGATAAGATTCTGCCATTTCATAAAATTCATCAAAATCCATGGCTTTCAGATATTCTCCATTCATCCATTTCAATTTCACTATATCGAATACTGCAGGAGATTTGCTGATTCTGTGATAATCAAACTCTTTTATCAATTCATCCAGAGTAAAGATTTCGCAGTTGCTTTCCGGACTCCAGCCCAGCAGAGCAATATAGTTCACCACTGCTTTTGTTAAAAATCCCTGTTCGATTAAATCTTCAAAAGATGCATGTCCACTTCTCTTAGAGAGCTTCTTATGGTTTTCGTCTGTAATCAGCGGTAAATGAATGTAAACCGGAGATTCCCAGTCAAAAGCATCGTATAAACGCTGGTATTTTGGAGAGGAAGATAAATACTCATTTCCTCTTACCACATGAGTAATGTTCATCGTATGATCATCTACTACATTGGCAAAATTGTAGGTAGGATATCCATCTGATTTTATAAGAATCATATCATCCAATTCTGCATTTTCTACTGTAATATCTCCATACAATTCATCCTGAAATGTGGTCTTTCCTTCTTTTGGTGTATTCTGACGGATTACAAAAGGCTTTCCCTCTGCCAAATTTGCTTCTACATCTTCCTTGGATAATGACAGGCAATGTTTATCGTACATCATGATTTCTTTGCCTTCCACTACCTCTGTTTTTAAGGAATCCAGACGTTCTTTATCACAGAAGCAATAGTATGCTTCCCCTTTTTCTACCAGCTCTTTGGCATATTTCAAATAAATTCCTGTCTTCATACGTTCACTCTGAACATATGGACCGAATCCTCCATCCCTATCCGGACCTTCATCGTGCTTTAATCCTGTTTCTTCCAGCGTACGGTAAATAATCTCCGTAGCACCTTCTACAAAACGTTCCTGATCAGTATCCTCTATACGAAGCATAAAATCTCCGCCTGCATGTTTTGCAATTAAGAATTCATACAATGCAGAACGCAGATTTCCTACATGCATTTTTCCGGTAGGACTTGGTGCATATCTTGTTCTTACTTTACTCATAATTGTTCTCCCTTCTGGTGTAAACTGCCATGTGCTATTATATACTATAAAAAGCCTATTGACAAGAAAAATCCCCCGTGTGTCATAAAACACCGGGGATTTCTTAACATTCTTTATTCAATTGCAATGTATTTCTTTTCTTCTACTTCCTTCTGATTTTATTAAGCTTTATAATCCACCGACATTGCTTTTAAAATACTATCCATATATACGGATTCAGCAAGTCCTTCACTTCCCTTTTCTAATCTTTCTGAAAACTCCCGATACTTTTCTCTTCGTTCTTGGATTCTTTCTTCAAATTCTTCCTGTTCTTCCTTTTTCTTCACTTCTTCTGCCTTCTTTGTTTCTTCGCTGGGCCCTGTGATACAAAATGAACCCATATTTCCATCCTCATCAATCCATACCTGTCTGTATTTTACTTCACTTCCCGTCAACGCATGAATCATGGAATCTGCCCACTTATCTAAAGCCGGAATGTCTGCCAGCATCTTTTCATACTTCCTGGCTGCTTCGGGATCAGAAGCCATCTGATTTAATATGGATGGGGCTATCATTACATCCGTTTTGGAATTAGAATTTTTACTTTGGCTGGTATCCTTGTTTCCTGACAGAACATTTATCTGTGAATTTTTCTTCTGTAATTCTGACAGATACTTCTGCATATCACTGCTTTCAGCTCCTGCCGCACCACTGGCAGATGAAGACTCTGTTCTGCCGCCTTGTGAAACCTCTTCCTTCCTGCTTGTCTTATTCACTTTCGTTCCTTCATATGAAATAACGTTCCCAAACAACACCCCAGCCAGAGGTATCAATGATAAATAAACTACTTCTTTCCCATTCATATATTTAATATTGGAGCTAATCTTTCTTTTTAGCAAAAAAGACATTAAATAAATCATGGTGACCCTGAGAAATACACCAAAGCTATATACAAACAGCATTCCAATATATAAACTCTGTGGATTAGATACCTCTTTTGCTATATTGTTAATCATCACTGTGTACAAACTATTTCCAATAAAATAGCAAAGATAGACCTCACAATACCATGTCACAAATAGAAAAAACAAAAATTCTTTTCTACCATTTTTTCTAAGAATAGATTCCAATGCTACAAAAAAGAAAATACCAATTAAAACTACCCATGATGGTATATTAAATACGTTCTTTATAATATAAAAAACGGTATACAAAATGAAAATTGCAGTCATTGGTTTTTTCCACTGCGATTTCTTATAATACATGCGAGAAATAAAATATGAAAAACACCCTGCATATAATATTGTTTCTAATATAGTCAATAGTTTTTGTGCTAATTGAAATGTTACCTCGTCCATATCACGCCTCTTTCTCCATAAATGCCAGATATACTTTTACAAATTCTGTATACTTGTACTTGGAGATTATTAATCTTTTCCCACTTTGTAACATCACCTCATTCCTTGTGTATTCATCTATATAGGATAAATTCACAAGGTAGCCTTTGTGGATGCGGTAAAACTGCCCCGAAAGCTCCAGTTCCAAATCACTTAATTTAGCATAATACTCCACGTCTCCACTTGACATATGCAAGATAATCTTATGATTAGAGCTTTCGATATAATAAATAGTATCTATGGGAATCATCTTTGTGCTTCCTGCATATTGAACAGTAATAGCATGGACTTTCTTTTCTTTTTCTCGAATGCTCTGTACTGCCCTATTCATTACTTCCACAAACTTTTTCTCATTCACCGGCTTTAGCAAATAGTGAAATGCCTTTACATCAAAAGCATCATAGACATATTCTTCATATCCTGTAACAAAAATAATAATTGGCTGTTTACCAGAGTTATTTCGTATCCTTTCTGCAAGTTCCATTCCATCTATATCGGAAGCTGTATGCTTCATCTCTATATCAAGAAACAATAGGTCAAACTCTTTCTTTTCTGCCAGATACTCCTCTGCAGAAGCATATTCTGTTATATCGCATTCTATATTTTGTTTTTGTATGAGTGAGGAAAGGTATGAACATATCTCTTTTTCATCATCACAAATTGCAATTGTTATCATGCTTCACCTCTTTTTTGCTTTTCTGTTCCTTATATCGGAAGTTTTTTGATAACACTTGACGTGATTGACATGAATAGACGATTTGGCGGCGTGACTGGACAACTCAGGTTTAGTCGGACACCTTTTCTTTGTTTTTATTTTTTTCATACATAAAAAGGTTTTCCTGTGCGGGACCTCTTAGCAGCTTTCCTTCTTCCGTATAACCGGAACCGTGACAAGGGCATTCCCAAGTTCCTTCATCGGAATTTTTTTCCAGTTTACATCCCATATGGCTGCACTTTGAGGGAACCTCATCCCCACTCATCAGCTGTTTAGATAAACCTTTGACTGCCTTTGCAGTATTTTCTGCCAGATTTCCGGATATGGCTGTAACCGGGAAGCGCCGTGGGGCAAACACTTCTTCATTCTCATTTTCCAACCCTACAATCATATCTGTAATAATCTGTGCTGCAACCATAGAACTGCTCATTCCCCATTTTCCAAATCCTGTTGCAACATACCAGTTGGGAATATCAGAAGAAAAATAGCCGATATAGGGAATCCGGTCCAAAGGCATACAATCCTGTGCAGACCAATGAGCTCTTTCATGACCTTCGGGATACCATTTTTCCCCCAGACGGCGCAGCAGCTCATATTTACCCCCGGAAGAGTTTTCTCCGGTACGGTGTTTTCCCCCTCCCAAAAGAAGCATATTTTTTCCATCTTTTTCATATCCCCGAAAAGAATTTCCTTCTGTATCTACGCTCAGATACATTCCCTCTAAGGGGTTTTCAATTTCCAGAGTCATGACATAACTGCGTTCCTGATGCATTCGCAGAAAATAATAGCCCGGTATCAAAAGCCATGGATAATGAGATGCAAATACTACTTGTTCTGCTTCTATCATTCCATGTTCTGTAAATACACAGTGATCTTCGATTCGGATTACTCTGGAATTTTCATAGATTGTCAGCTGTTCCGATATCTTTTTTATGAACTCCAGCGGATGAAATTGTGCCTGTTCATGAAACTTAACTGCCCCGGCTACCGGAAAGGGAAGTTCTGTTTCCTTTGTGAATTCTGCATTTATGCTGCAAAGTTTCGCCGCCTGTACCTCATTTTCCAATTCTGGTACTTTCCCTGGTTCTTCGGTATATAAATATGCCGGACAACGCTTAAACTGACACTCTATGTTCTCTTTTTGAATAATTCTTTCGTATTCTCCAATGGCATTTTCGTTTGCTCTTGCGTACTGCAGTGCCTTTTCTTCTCCGAACTTTTCTATCAGATATGCATAAATCAGGTTATGCTGTGATGTAATCTTGGCTGTTGTATTGCCGGTTTGCCCTGAGGCTATGGTGTCTGCTTCCAGTACCACTACATCCTGTCCCCGTTCCTGAAGCAGATATGCAGTGAGAAGACCTGCCATCCCTGCTCCAATCACTACATTTTTTATATGAGTATCTTCCTGCAGGATTTTTCTTTTGGGTAATTCTAACTGCTGTTTCCAGATTGATTCCATTTTCGTCCCTCTTATTCTTTCTTATTGCGCGAGTGTACATTCCTTGTGAAATGAAAAAGAGTTTCTTAACCTTACGGTTAGAAACTCTTTTTCTATCATTATCCTGCTTTTTCTATTTTTTTATTCTTATTTTGAAAACATAACTTTTTCATTGCTAAACATTTTGGTTAATACAAATACACCAAATCCTGCATAACAGAAGTTTGCCACTACTGTTACAATAATATTCGTTGTATTCATATTCAGTGAAAATATTCCATTCATACACTGTACACTGTTGTAAAGTGGAATCAGATACCAAACTGGCTCTGTTTTACACAAGCTTTCAATCATGGAGGTAACACCAATCAGCATAGATATAATCATAATTGGAGTAACCCATCCGGTTGCTTCTTTTACATTTTTTGCAAATGCAGATACAATAGAAATAATGGCAATAATTACCAAAACAGTGGAAAGAATAACAAATAACAACATTACATAATCGTTTATCCCATAAACATTTGCATTAAGTTCTTCTGCGCCTCCCATCAGTTTGGGCAGAGAAAGCATTGTTCCCAGGAAACTGGAGCATCCGCTTAAAATTGCAATTGCACTAAGGCTTAATATTTTACCCAAGGCAAGATGGCTGCGCTTCATTGGGGTAACCAGAAGTGTTGCAATGGTTCCTCTTTCCTTCTCTCCTGCAATGGACTCAGGCGCTACTGCCATACAGCCGCTAAAGAGAAATACCATCAGAAGCATTGGTACCATCATGGAGAACATCATTGCTGTCACGTCTTCCTCTGATGCCAGATCAAAGGTGCCTTCTCCTGCATTGATATCGAATTTATTTGCCATGGAAGATTCAAATGCATCCAAAATTCCCTGAACTGTATTAAATGCAGTACTGGAATCAGATTCTGTAGAATTATAATACAACTCAATATTGGGTGCAGTTTCACCGTTTTTGATATCATAATCGGCTACGTTCTGTTCAAATCCTTCTGGGAATACTGCAAGCAAATCATAATTATCTTCTCCCTCATGAATCTTTTCCAGTGTACTATCTTTTTCATCTTCTGAAATTTCAATAAATTTTAATGTCTCTCCTGCCATCTGTTCTATACTACCCGGCAGATTCTGAACATATATATTTGGCTTATAATCTTCTGAACTGCCAAACTGAGAATTGATACCACTTCCCATAAAGGAATAGAGAAAATATATCATAAGTCCAGGCATAAGCAGGGTAGTCATAACCATCCGCTTATCTGTAAAAAAGCGGGTAAATTCCTTTTTCATTACAGTCATAATATTATTTTTCATTGGATTCACCTGCCCTTTCTGCATAAATGTCAAAGAACTTCTCTTCCAGACATTTCTCTGCTGTAATATTTTCCAGTGTATCGCAAACTACCATAGTTCCATCAATTATAATTCCTACCCTATCACAAATCTTTTCAATCAAACTAAAAATATGGGTAGATACGATAATGGTCTTTCCATAATGTTTTAGTTCCAGCAAAAAGTCTGTTACCACCTTTGCAGTCAATACATCCAATCCATTGGTTGGTTCATCAAAAATAATGATATTCGGATTATGTACAATGGATATAACAAGGGATACCTTCTGCTTCATTCCAGTAGACAAGTCACCTACCTTTACTTCTGCAAACTTGGATATCTCAAATTTTTCAAACAGATCCTTTTTTCTTTTACCTGCTGTTTCCTTATCAATTCCATAAAGTTCTGAAAAGAAATCGAAAAGGTAATTAGGTGTGAAAAATTCCTCCAATTTCAATTCACTGGTAAGGAATCCTATCTTCCCCCGCACAATATCAGGGTTTTTTACTACGCTGACACCATCTACCAGCACATCTCCTTCGTCTGGAGACAGCAATGTTGCCATCATACGCAGTGTTGTAGTCTTTCCTGCCCCATTCGGCCCCAGAAGTCCAAACACTTCTCCTTCATAGGCAGTAAAGGATAACTCATCTACTGCTACGTTTATTTTTTCTTTTGATTTTTGCAGTTTTTGCTGTTTTGCAGAAACCTTGAAAGTCTTTCTTAGATTTTGTACCTGTAATAACTTTTTCATACCCTTCTCTTCCTTTCCCTTTTCTGTACTACTACTTTAATACAATAATACAGTTATCTATTTTTGTCAAGATATGTTTCCTTTTGCAGCTTATTTATTTTAACAGTGGTCTTTATTATTATATA
>CAZUKR010000031.1:0-24161 GCA_964620885.1 uncultured Eubacterium sp. | reverse complement strand
AAAGAAGCAGGAGAGAAGTAAAATATGTATCAAAGTATATGTGAAAGTCGAAGATTATTTTATTGACAAAGAGGAACTGGTTGTTTATAATAATGCTATTGTAACAAGATAGAAGAAGTATGTAGCAACTGGAAATTACATTTTTGTGTTTTCTATTATAGATAACTGAATTGAATAAGGAGGACTTATGAAGAATTCTTTGAATAATAAGAAGAAATTTGACTTTTCTAAGATTAACATAGATACGATTGTGACTTTTTGTAAAAATAATGTGAAATATATTTCAGCGGGAGTATTAACTCTGGTTCTGGTGATTGTGTTGGCAGTAGCGGCTACACAGAATGGGAAAACAGAAGATAAGAAGGACAAGGCGCAGCAGGAGCAGGTGGCGGATACTACCGAGAAGTATGAAAAGAACAAGAATAAAGATTTAAATGAGTTAATAACAAAGTATTATAAATTGTATGCAAAAGGAAATGCAGGCAAACTTTCTAAGATAGCAAAACCTGTTTCTGATATGGAAAAAAGTTATATCGAAATGATGGGCGGTTTTGTGGAAAGTTATCATAACATAGATTGTTATACCAAAAAAGGTTTGGATGATGGTTCCTACATGGTGTCAGCGACTTTTGAGATGAAGTTTGACAAAGTAGAAGGAATGCTTCCAGGCATGGATTTCTTCTATGTTAAAACAAATAAAGATGGAAAGCTTTATATAGACAACCTGTACAGTTCTTTTAATAGTGAAATGAAAGAACAGGAAACCGATAAAAAGGTGACAGCGTTAATTGATAAGTTTAAAGAAGCATCTGATGTAAAAGAATTGCAGGCGGACTTCCAGAACAAATATACAAAAGCGATTTCAAAAGATGAAGATCTTCAGGCAATGGTGGATAAAGTGACCGTCGGAATTAAAGAGTGGGCAAATTCTTATGTTGCCAAAGATGACACTGAAGAGCAAAAGAAAGCCGAAGAAGAGCAGAAGAAGGCTGAGGAAGAAAAAAAGAAAGCCGAAGAAGAGCAAAAGAAAGCAGAAGAAGATAAAAAGAAGGCTGAGGAAGAAAAAAAGAAAGCCGAAGAAGATAAAAAGAAAGACGAAGAAGATAAAAAGAAAGACGAAGAACAGCAGCCAGAAGAAAACAGCGGCTTGAATTATCTTCCGGAAGGATCTACACTGACAGCGTCAGATGGGTACAATGTAAGAGTATCAATGAGTGAGACAGCAGATAAGATGGGAACTGTGGCAATCGGAGATACGATTAAAGTTATATTAAGTTATGAAGAAGGTTGGACCAAAGTGGAATGGAATGGAAAGACTGGATTTATTAAGACTGAACTTTTGTTGAATAACTAGTAATAAAGTTATATGGCAAATAAAGGAAAAGGAGAATTGCTTTGCAAAAGGCAGTTCTCTTTTTTCAAAAACCTGTATAAAAACGGGAAAATGTTTCACCCTAATTATAAAAATGATTAGGAGGAACATATGCGAAATTATGAAGAAATTAATGTGTTAAAAGAGTCCAAGAAAAATGCAGGTATGGCGATAAATGCCATAGATACCCTTATGACTAAGGTGTATAATGAGGAATTTTCTTATGAGTTGACCACACAGAGGAATCGTTTTCGGGAATTGGAACGGAAAGCAGAGGCAGGACTTTGGGAATATGGAGTTACAGCAAAAGAATCTGCTTTGCAGAAAGCCATGCTTTGGGGAGGCATTCAGGCGAATACCATGTTGAATATCAGTACGCCTCATGTGGCAGATATGGTGATTCAGGGAAATACAAGAGGTATAGCGGATTTGCTCAAGGCAAAGCATAATAATAAAAATACAGGAAGTTACGCGAATGAATTAGCGGAAGAGCTGATGAATTTTGAAGAAGAAAATATAGAGCGATTGAAACAATTTTTGTAGGTGAGGAAGAATGACAGAACAGGTGAGGATTAATAAGTATTTAAGTGAAGCAGGAGTTTGCTCAAGAAGGGCAGCAGATCGTCAGATTGAGGCAGGCCATGTAACCATTAATGGCAGAAAAGCAGTAATGGGCGATAAAGTTACGCCGGGCGACGTAGTATTTTTTGGAAAAAAACAAGTGACCAGGGAAGAAGAAATAATTCTTCTGGCAGTAAATAAACCAAGGGGAATTGTCTGTACAGCAGAAAAGCGGGAGCGGGATAATATTGTGGATTTTGTAAATTATCCTAAGCGAATCTACCCCATAGGGCGTCTGGACAAGGACTCTCGTGGATTGATTTTAATGACCAATCAAGGCGAATTGGTTAATAAGATTATGCGAAGCGGGAACCTGCATGAGAAGGAATATATTGTTCGTGTAAACCGAGAGGTTACAAAGGATTTTCTGGAAAAAATAGCTGCGGGAGTATATCTGGAAGAACTGAAGACAGTTACAAGACCCTGTAAGGCGGAACAGATTGGAAAGCGTACGTTTCGAATTATACTTACCCAGGGAATGAACCGTCAGATAAGACGTATGTGTGAAGCATTTCATTACCGGGTAGTAGATTTGAGGCGGGTACGTATTATGAATATCCAGTTAGGAGAACTAAAAGAGGGCACATACCGGGAACTTACCAAAGAAGAGTGGAAAGAATTAAAAGAGCAGATTCAGGATTCGTCCAGTGAGACAGTAATGCCGAAGTGGGAAAGGAAATAGCAATATGGATAAGAAGCAGGTAGAAAGCAGAATCCGTGAATTAAGAGAACGAATTGAGTATCACAGTAACAAATATTATAATATGGACAGTCCGGAACTTACTGATTATGAATATGACACGATGATGCGGGAGTTGAAGAAGCTGGAAAAAGAGTTTCCAGAACTGGTGACAAAGGATTCCCCGACCCAGAAGGTGGGAGGAAGTGCCAAACGGGAGGCTGGAGTAGTGGTTGCCCACAATGTGCCCATGCTAAGTCTTCAGGATGTATTTTCTAAGGAAGAAGTAGAACAATTTGTTGTTCAGATGCAGGAGCAGCTGGAAGAACCGGAATTTATAGTTGAATATAAAATAGATGGTCTGTCTATGGCACTTCGATATGAGGAAGGAGCATTAAAACTTGCTCTTACCCGTGGGGATGGCGTCAGCTTTGGGGAAGATGTGACAGAGAATGCAAAGGTCATTTCAGATGTGAAAAAGAAACTGAAGATTCCCACAGAATATCTGGAAATCCGGGGAGAGGTTTACATGAAAAATGCAGATTTTGATCGTGTAAATGAAATGCAGGAACTGAATGGAAAGAAGGCATTTGCTAATCCCCGAAATTGTGCTGCCGGAACACTGCGGCAGTTAGACAGTAGAATAACAAAACAGCGTAGATTATCTATGTTTGTATTTAATATCCAGGAAATAAGAGGCATGGAATTTGAAACCCATACTCAGGGATATGAGTATCTGAAAAAAAATGGTATTCATGTAATTGATGATTACCGAATCTGTACAACGAAGGAAGAAGTCTGGGAAGCAATTTGTGCCATAGGAGAAAACCGTGGAAATCTTGGCTACGATATTGATGGCGCGGTAATAAAAATAAACTCTTTAAGGGACAGGGAAAAGCTGGGGGCGACTTCAAAAGTACCAAGATGGGCGGCCGCTTATAAATATCCCCCAGAAGAAAAAGAAACAAAGCTTCTTGATATTGAATTATCGGTGGGAAGAACGGGACGCATTACACCTACGGCGATTTTTGAACCAGTACGCCTGTGTGGTACCAGCGTAGCAAGAGCAACTCTGCATAACCAGGATTTTATTGATGAACTGGATATTAGAATTGGAGATGCCATACAGGTGTATAAATCCGGTGAGATTATTCCAAAGGTTAGAAGAGTAATAAAGGAAAAGCGGGCGGATGAAACCAAAGCTTATAAAATACCGGAGGTCTGTCCTGCCTGTGGTGCAAAAACCCAGAGGGAAAAGGATACTGCAGATATTAAGTGCACCTCTCCCAATTGTCCGGCTCAGCTGGAACGCCATATCATTAACTTCGTAGGAAGAGATGCCATGGATATCAAAGGATTTGGAACAGTTTATATAGAAGAACTGGTACGCCTTGGCTACATCAAGGATGTAGCAGATATTTATGCATTAAAGGAACATAGAGAAGAGCTGATAGAACAGGGGATTATCGGAAAAGAAAAAAACACCGACAAGCTTCTGGGGACAATTGAAAAATCAAAAGAGAATGACGCATACCAGCTTTTAACGGGACTTGGAATTCCCAATGTTGGGAAAACAGCAGCAAAAGGGATTCTGAAGGTCTTTCAACATATGGAGGACTTAGAGAAAGCAACTGAGGAAGAATTAAAAAATGTCGATGACATAGGAGAAATCAGTGCAAGATGCATTACAGAATTTTTTGCAGATGAGAAAAATAAAGAGTTAATGGAAAGACTGCGCAGCTTTGGTGTCAATATGGGCTTACTGGAAGTGGCGGGAACAGGAACAAAGCTGGCAGGAATGACCTTTGTAATTACAGGAACTCTTCCGGGAATGGATCGTAAGGAAGCGGCAGTATTGATTGAAAAGCAAGGCGGCAAGGTGTCTGGTTCTGTTTCAAAGAAGACAACCTATCTGCTGGCAGGAGAAAATGCTGGAAGTAAATTGACCAAAGCTCAGGAACTTGGAGTGGAGGTAATTGAAGAATCCCAATTCCTTGAAATGCTGGGGGAAGAATAAATACAAGATAGAAAGCAGGAGAGAATATGCCGATTAAGGTTCAAAGCGGATTGCCCGCAAGAGAAAAACTGGAGTGGGAAAATGTATTTACAATAGACGAAAAACGGGCGGTACATCAGGATATCCGGCCCATTGAAGTGGGAATATTGAATCTGATGCCTCTAAAAGAGGAAGCTGAGTTACAGATACTTCGGGCACTTTCCAATACGCCTTTACAAGTGGATGTTACCTTTGTTACCGTATCCAGTCATGAGTCAAAGAATACATCACTTAGTCATTTGAATAAATTCTACAATACATTTGCAGAAATAAAAGATAGAAAATTTGATGGATTTATTATTACAGGAGCTCCGGTAGAGCAATTGGAGTATGAGGAAATAGACTATTGGAAAGAATTCGAGGAAATTTGTGAATGGACAAAAACCAATGTAACTTCTACCATGCATCTTTGCTGGGGAGCCCAGGCAGGTCTTTATTATCATTATGGAATACAGAAACACATGCTGGAAAAGAAGAAGTTTGGAATTTTTGAACATACGGTGCGAAACAAGAAAATTCCTTTGGTAAGAGGATTCGATGATTGTTTCTTTGCACCTCATTCCAGACATACAGATGTGCGGAGAGAGGATATTGAAAAGAGACCGGAACTAACTATTCTGGCAGAATCAGATCAGGCAGGAGTATTTCTTCTGATGGATGACAGCGGTAAGAAAATTTTTGTTATGGGGCATCCGGAATATGATAGAGTTACACTGCATACAGAATATATGCGTGACAAGGAAAAAGGAGCGGATATACAGGTGCCGGAGCATTATTATGAAAATGATAATTGCACCATAAAACCCAACTTAGTATGGAGGGCTCATGCCAATGCTCTTTACACGAACTGGCTTAATTACTATGTTTATCAGCAGACGCCATATGAATACATCAGAGTGCCTGAAAATTAGGGAAAACCACGGAAAATCTTTGCAAACAGAGAATATTCTGTTATAATATAACAATAAATAGTTTAGGAGGCGTAAAAATGGCTGAGGACAGAAAAGCATATATGATAAAAGATGATAATTTGGGAGAGGTGCGTATTGCAGATGAAGTAGTTGCAATTATTGCAGGGCTTGCTGCAACAGAAGTAGAAGGCGTAAGTTCTATGGCAGGTAATATCACCAATGAACTGGTAAGTAAGCTGGGGATGAAGAATCTTTCCAAGGGAATTAAGGTAGAGGTGCTGAATAATATAGTGAGTGTAGATGTTGCACTGAACATTAAATTTGGATATGTAATTCCAGAGGTATCTGAGAAAGTACAGGAAAAAGTAAAATCTGCGATAGAGAATATGACAGGTCTTGAAGTCAGCGGTGTCAACGTTCGAATTGCCGGTGTAGATATGGAGAACAGCAAATAGAGGACATTGAAAAATAAACGATGAGATATAATAAAATAGGGTGTCTGCAAGGACACCCTTTTTGAAAGGGAAAAGGATGAGCCGAAGAGAGATAAGAGAACAAATATTTAAGTTACTGTTTCGTATAGGATTTTACGAAGAAAACGATATGGCGGAACAACTCACATTGTTTTTCGAAGAACTGGATAAGCGGGGAGAAAAGGAAGTTACTTATATTCAGGAAAAATACGAAAATATCATGGAGCATTTGGTTGAAATAGACGAAATGATAAACAAGATAGCCCATGGATGGAAAACGAGCCGTATGGGTAAGGTGGACTTGACGTTGATTCGTCTTGCAACTTATGAAATGAAATATGAAGAGGATATTCCAACAGGAGTAGCGATTAATGAAGCAGTAGAATTGGCGAAAAAATACGGAACAGATGATTCGGCTTCCTTTGTAAATGGAATTTTGGCAAAACTGGTATGACGAAAAACATTTATACGGTAGGACAGGTAAATTCTTATATCAAAAATATGTTTACCCAGGATTTTATGATGAACCGGATTTATGTCAAAGGAGAAGTCTCAAACTGCAAGTACCACACATCAGGCCATGTCTATTTTACATTGAAGGATGAAACAGGTGCCTTAACGGCGGTCATGTTTGCAGGAAATCGTAAGGGACTCTCTTTTTCCATGAAAGATGGAGATAACGTTATTATACTAGGCTCTATCTCGGTGTATGAACGGGATGGAAAATATCAGCTCTATGCAAAAGAAGTTATTCTGGATGGTGCAGGAGTTCTGTATCAGAAGTTTGAAGCATTAAAAAAAGAGCTGGAGGAAATGGGGATGTTCTCTCAGGAATATAAACGTCCCATTCCAAAATATATAAATACGCTGGGAATTGTAACGGCCTCTACAGGAGCAGCCATCAGAGATATCCAAAATATCAGCAGAAGACGCAATCCATATGTACAGACCATATTGTATCCTGCACTGGTTCAGGGAGAGGGAGCAGCAGGAAGTATTGTAAATGGTATACACGCACTGGAACAGCAGAAGGTAGATGTTATTATCGTAGGAAGAGGAGGAGGCTCCATAGAGGATTTATGGGCCTTTAATGAAGAAGTGGTAGCCAGAGCCATTTTTGAATGCAGTATACCTGTGATTTCTGCGGTAGGACATGAGACGGATACTACCATTGCGGATTACGTTTCGGATTTACGGGCACCTACTCCTTCAGCAGCAGCAGAGCTGGCAGTATATGACTGGAAGGAACTGGAGAATACGCTGCTTTCTGTGAAAATAGAACTGAATCGGTGTATCAGCAGTAAACTGGAGCGAGGTGAAGAGCGTATGAAGCAATATGCGAGACAGTTGAGAATGCTGACCCCTCAGAATCGTTTGAATGAGAAGCGTCAGTTCACCATAGAATTGGAAGAAAAGCTAAAAATGTATATGAAGCAAAAGCTGATGCAGAAAAAGCATCAGTTGGAATTGTATGCAGGACAGTTAGAGGGAATGTCACCAGTGAAAAAGCTGAGTCAGGGATATTCTTATGTAGCAGATAAAAAAGGCGGGGCTGTCAGCGATGTAAATTCCGTACAGGCAGGAGACGATATAAATATTTATATGTTAAATGGAATTGTAACAGCAAAGGTAACAGAAAAGGAGGTTTTCTCGTGGGAGAACAGGAGCAGACATTAGAAGAAATATTTCAGGAGATGGAAACCATCATTGAAAAAATGCAGCAAAGAGAAGTCTCTCTGGAGGACTCTTTTCAATTATATGAACAGGGCATACAAAAATTAAAGAAATGCAGTGATAAGATTGATTATGTAGAAAAGCAGATGCTTCTGTTGAATGAACAGGGGCAGTTAGAACCACTGGGTGTTGAATAAATAAGAGGCAGGAGAGAATAATATATGGATATGAAAATAGAAATAGCAGCCCGTATAGAACAGGTAGAGGAAATTATCAAAAAGTATCTTCCGGCAGAAGAAGGGTTTCAAAAAAACGTAATTGAGGCAATGAATTACAGTATACAGGCAGGAGGAAAAAGAATTCGTCCTGTATTAATGCTGGAAACATATCGAATGTTTGGTGGACGTTCCAAGGTAATTGAACCTTTTATGGCTGCAATGGAAATGATACATACATATTCTCTGGTACATGATGATCTTCCGGCGATGGATAACGATGAGTTCCGCAGAGGGAAAAAAACCACACATGCCAAGTATGGAGAGGCAATGGGAATACTTGCCGGGGATGGACTTTTGAACTATGCATTTGAAACGGCAGCAAAAGCATTTGATATTGAACAGGGGAATGGAAAGATCGGACGGGCTATGCAGGTACTTGCGGGAAAGGCAGGTATCCATGGAATGCTGGGCGGTCAGTGCGTGGATATTGAAGCGGAAGGAAAGGAAATAAATGAGGAACTTCTGCAGTATATCTACCGGTTAAAGACAGGAGCTTTGTTAGAAAGTTCTATGGTGATTGGAGCAATTCTGGCAGGAGCCACAAAAAGTGAACAAAAGGTAGTAGAACAGGCGGCAGGAGAGCTGGGAATGGCATTCCAGATTCAGGATGATATACTGGATGTGGTCAGCAGCACAGAAGTACTGGGGAAACCGGTAGGAAGTGATGAAAAGAATCATAAGACGACTTATGTCACGATAAAGGGACTTGAGCATGCGCAGCAGGAAGTAGAAAAAAGATCTCGTTATAGTGTGGAATTGTTAAATACGCTGGTGGTGAAGAATGAATTTCTCACCCAGCTGATAATAGAAATGGTGACCAGGAAAAAATAAACGGAAACCACAAGGAAAGAAGGGCATGATCCATGGTGTTGGAAAAGATAAATAAACCCAATGATATAAAAAAACTGACAAATGCAGAACTGCCGATTCTTGCCGGAGAAATACGTGATTTCCTGATTCACAAAATTGCGGTGAATGGAGGGCATCTTGCCTCCAATCTAGGCGTGGTAGAACTTACGATGGCAATGCATTTGATATTTAATCTGCCGGAGGATAAAATTATATGGGATGTAGGACATCAGTCTTACACCCATAAGCTGTTAACCGGACGCAAAAACGGTTTTGATGAGTTAAGAAAATATGGCGGAATGAGCGGATTTCCCAAACGAAAAGAAAGCAGCTGTGACAGCTTTGATACTGGACACAGCTCTACGTCTATTTCAGCAGGGCTTGGATATGCAGAAGCCCGGGAGCTGATGGGAGAAGAGTACCATGTAATTTCGGTAATTGGTGATGGAGCGCTAACCGGTGGAATGGCATATGAGGCACTGAACAATGCGTCGCGTATGAGAAGTAATTTTATTATTGTATTGAATGATAATAATATGTCTATTTCTGAAAACGTAGGCGGCTTGTCAAGACATCTGGGCATTTTGAGAACAACAGATGCATATAGGGATTTAAAAACCGGAGTTACAAACTCCCTGAATAAAATCCCGGTATATGGAGAACGGATGGTATCGCAGATACGCAGAACAAAGAGCGGAATCAAGCAGCTATTTATTCCGGGTATGTTGTTTGAAGAAATGGGGATTACCTATTTGGGGCCGGTTGACGGACACGATATATCGGCAATGCTTCGGGTGTTTAAGGAAGCCAGCAAGGTAGACGGAGCTGTTCTGGTACATGTAATTACCCGTAAAGGCAGGGGATATCTCCCGGCAGAGCGTCATCCGGCCAGGTTTCATGGTACGGAGCCATTTCAAATTGAAACGGGACTTCCGGCAAAGTCAAGGAGTAAAGCAAATTATACGGATATTTTTTCTACCGTAATGCGTAAGCTGGGTGACCGTAATGAAAAAGTAGTGGCTATAACAGCAGCAATGGGAGAAGGAACCGGATTAAAACGGTTTCATAATATGTTTCCAGAGCGTTTCTTTGACGTTGGAATTGCAGAAGAGCATGCAGTAACTTTTGCAGCAGGCCTTGCAGCAGCAGGATTAAAGCCTATTGTTGCCATATACTCCTCTTTTTTACAGCGGGCTTACGACCAGATACTTCATGATGTATGTATTCAGGATTTACCAGTGGTATTTGCCATAGACCGGGCAGGTCTTGTAGGAAGTGACGGAGAGACACATCAGGGGATATTCGATTTATCCTTTTTGTCTTCTATTCCAAATATGAATATAATGGCACCCAAAAATAAATGGGAGCTTTCCGATATGATAAAATTTGCGGTGGATTTTGATCACCCCATTGCTGTACGTTACCCGAGAGGGGAAGCCTATGATGGACTGAAGGAGTTCAGAGGAGAAATCGTATATGGGAAAAGTGAAATTATTAAAAAAGAAAGCCATATAGCACTTCTGGCAGTTGGAAGTATGGTAAAGGCAGCGGTAGAAATAAGAAAAACGCTAAAAGCCATGGGATATGAATGTTCTATAGTGAATGCGCGTTTTGTGAAACCCTTTGATGAAGATATGATAGAGATGCTTTCGGAAGAACATGAGCTTTTAGTTACCATGGAAGAAAACGTAGTAAACGGCGGTTTTGGGGAACATGTAGTACGCTATATCAATGAGCGGCCAGCCCAACGTCCTCAAATGGAGGTAATAAACGTTGCGATTCCGGATGAATATGTAGAACATGGAAATGTAGAGATTTTACGTCGGGAGATTGGTATGGATACGGAGTCCATTGTAAAGAAAATCGTGGAAGAATATGGTAAAATATGGGAAAGGTTATAGCATGAAAGAAAGATTAGACGTATTATTAGTACAGCGGGGTCTTGCACCTTCCAGAGAAAAAGCAAAAGCTATGATTATGGGGGGCAATATATTTGTGGCAGGAGAAAGAGAAGATAAAGCTGGAACTTCTTTTGATGATAAGGTGGAAATCGAAGTAAGGGGAAATACCCTGAAATATGTGAGCCGCGGAGGCTTGAAATTGGAAAAGGCAATGGAGAACTTTGGAATTTCTCTGGAAGATAAAATCTGTATGGATATTGGAGCTTCTACAGGAGGATTTACCGATTGTATGCTTCAGAATGGAGCAACAAAGGTGTATGCAGTGGATGTGGGATATGGACAGTTTGCATGGAAGCTCAGACAGGATGAGCGGGTAGTATGCATGGAAAAGACCAATATCCGTTATGTGACACCGGAGGATATTGCAGATATGCTGGATTTTGCATCAGTAGATGTATCCTTTATTTCACTCACTAAGGTACTGCCCCCTGCAAAAGAACTGTTGAAGGAGCAAGGGGAAATGGTATGCCTCATTAAGCCGCAGTTTGAAGCCGGAAGAGAAAAGGTGGGGAAAAAAGGTGTAGTGAGGGATCCCAAGGTACATGAAGAAGTAATTGAAAAAGTGGTTTCTTTTGCACAGGAAATTGGTTTTGAAATAAAGTCTTTGGAATTTTCACCCATTAAGGGACCAGAGGGAAATATAGAATATCTTGTATACATTCAAAAGGGCATGAAAAGTCAGGAGGAGCCGGTGGATGTAAAAGCTGTGGTGGAAATGGCACACAGTACACTGGCATAAGCTTATGAAACATTTTTATATTATTGCAAATCCACAAAAAGATAAAGAGCTGGTACTGACTAAAAAAATGCAGGCCTGTATTGAAGAATACGGAGGAAGCTGTCAATTTCAGCTAAACAGAGAATATGGGAAAGAAGATATACCAGATGGCACAGAATGTATTCTTGTGGTAGGGGGAGATGGGACATTGCTGCAGGCTGCGAGGGTGATGGCAGAACGTAATATCCCTTTGATTGGAGTAAATACAGGACATGTGGGATTTCTTTGTGAACTAGATGCAGAAACTGTTATGAGCGGACTCAGGACTCTCATGGAAGAAGAAGGATATTCTATAGAACGCCGGATGCTTCTGGCTGGGTATCTGTTAAATAAGTCCGGAAAGTCAGAAAACCGTACTGCATTGAATGATATTATAATTTACCGTTCCGGTGTACTTCAAATTTTGGATTTGACTATTTCTGTAAATGGAGAATATCTGAATACATATAGTGCAGACGGTATCATTATAGCAACGCCCACCGGTTCCACGGCATACAGTATGTCTGCCGGAGGACCAATTGTGGATCCAAGAGCTAACGTGATTCTAATTACCCCAATCTGTCCTCATACTTTGAATGCAAAGAGCATTGTACTGGGTGCAGATGATGAGATTACAGTAGAGATTGCACAGCGGCGTATAGAAAATGATGAAAAGGCTGAAATTAGTTTTGATGGAGAACATGTAGGGGTACTTGCAGTAGGAGAGAAAATTGTAGTGAAAAAGGCAGAAACCCGTACGGGTATTTTGAAATTAAGCAAACTCAGCTTTTTAGAGCGGCTTGGAAAAAAACTGCAAGGATATACCTGATAACTGCAGAAGGAGGACATATGAAATCAAAACGCCATGCGAAAATTTTAGAAATTATACGAAAATATAATATTGAAACGCAGGAAGAATTATCAGACCGTCTGGAGCAGGAAGGAATTGCGGTAACTCAGGCTACAGTATCCAGAGATATTCGCGAACTGAAGCTTACGAAGGTGTCGGGTGAAACTGGAAGGCAGAAATATGTAGCACTTGGTGAAAACCATGTGGAAATGAGTGAGAAATATATCAGGGTATTCAAGGATGGCTTTTCCTCTATGGATATGGCACAGAATATCCTTATTATAAAAACCGTATCGGGAATGGCAATGGCAGTGGCGGCAGCGCTGGATGCCATGGATTGTCATGAGATTGTGGGAAGCATCGCAGGAGATGATACCATAATGTGTGCAGTACGGACTGTAGAGGATACAGAGAATCTAATGAATAGACTGCGCAGGATTATAGAAAAATAATGTCTAATCGTTTTTAAGCCGTTGCAATTGAGAGAGCAGAAGGAGAACGGATATGTTAGTAAGTCTGCATGTAAAAAATTTGGCATTAATTGAAGAAGCAGAGGTGGAATTTGGACCAGGACTTAATATTCTTTCCGGAGAGACAGGAGCTGGAAAATCTATTATAATTGGTTCCATTAATCTGGCGCTGGGACAAAAAGTACCCAAAGAAATGCTGCGGGAAAACGCAGAATATGCACTGGTCGAGTTGATTTTTAAAGTGGAAAATCAGCAGCAGAAAGAATTATTGGAGGAGATGGATATTTTTCCGGAAGATGGGGAAATTATTATGTCAAGGAAGATTACTCCCTCCAGAAGTGTTGGAAAAATCAACTCAGAGAGTGTCTCAGCCTCCCGTATGAAGGCAGTGGCAGCCCTTTTGATTGATATTCATGGTCAGCACGAACACCAGTCATTGCTTCACAAAAAAAAGCATCTGGAGATTCTGGATGAATATGCTAAGGAAGAATTAAAAGAAAAAAAAGAAGCTTTAAAACTCTGTTACAGTGAATATCAGAAGCTGTTGGAAGAAAAGAAGGCGGCGGTGACAGATGATGCCCAGCGGGAGCGTGAATTATCCTTTCTGGAGTATGAAATTAATGAAATCGAAGAGACTGCATTGGTACCGGAAGAGGATGAGGAACTGGAAAGCTCTTATCGGAAGATGTCAAACAGCCGTAAGATTATGGAAGCGGCTAATCACGCCCATGAGCTGACCGGAGGCGATGGAAGTGCTACAGACCAGGCAGGAAGAGCCTTGCGGGAGCTTGCATCAATTGCTGAATATGATGATGAACTAGGTGGAATAATACAACAGATAAGTGAAATTGATAGTCTGTTAAATGATTTTAACCGGGAACTTGCAGTGTATATTTCAAATGGAGAATTTGATGAAGAGACCTTTTATAACACAGAAAAGCGTTTGGATGAAATAAATCATTTGAAAGAAAAATTTGGCGGAAGTATTGAAGTTATTTTAAATGCAAAAGAGGAAAAAGAACTGCGTTATCAGCAACTGAAGGATTACGAAGAATATTTGGAAGAACTGGAAAAGCGAGAGAAAAAAACCGAAAAAATTCTAAAAAAAAGATGTCAGGAAGTATCCGAAATAAGAAAGCGTTATGGAAAGGAACTTACCGGTCTGGTAAAGGCGGCTCTGGTAGATTTGAATTTTCTGGATGTGGAGTTTACCATGGCATTTCAGGATACAGAATCCTATACAGCAAATGGGACGGATGAGGCTGAATTTTTAATTTCTACAAATCCGGGTGAACCTGTAAAGCCTTTGGGAAAAGTGGCTTCCGGAGGAGAATTAAGCCGTATTATGCTTGCCATTAAGACGGTTTTAGCGGAGAGCGACCAGATAGAAACCTTGATTTTTGATGAAATTGATGCTGGTATCAGTGGGCGTACAGCGCAAATGGTAGCAGAAAAAATGAATGTAATTGGAAAAAATCATCAGGTGATTTGTATTACACATTTGCCGCAGATTGCAGCTATGGCAGATCAACATTTTTTGATTAGTAAAAATGTGGTAAATCAGACAACGGTTTCCCATATCAGCAGGCTCCAGGAGAATGAAACGGTAGACGAGTTAGCGCGGATGCTTGGTGGTGTCAAAGTAACAGATACTGTATTGGAAAGTGCAAAAGAGATGAAAGAACTGGCTGGTTCAGTAAAAAAATCCCAGAGTTAAAAAGAGAAGAATTTCACATACTAAAAAGGATTTCAGAATTAAATCTGAAATCCTTTTTAGTATGTATCAAGGCAGAAGGGACGTGAAAAAATGAAAATTCAAAAGTGGATTGGAAAAGCTAGTATAATAGGGGGATTAAGCGGTTTACTGGTGTTTTCTTTTCTTATATTGAAGGAATCGATACCGGATAAAATATGGATTGTACAAGGAAAAGAGGAAAATTTTAATTTTCATGTCCCAATGACGGGAGTAGTAGAACAAAAGGGATTGGAAGTGTTTGGAAATCAGTCTCCCGTTGTAGAACAGGAGAAAATACATGTAGATTTGAATAAAGATTTTTCAATGAGATCATCAAGCCGGGGAAGTTATTCCATAGCCTGCCGCCTCTTTGGTATATTTGATATTAAAGAAGTTGCAGTAGAAGTTGTAGAAGAAGAAAGCGTGGTTCCTTGTGGAACTCCGGTAGGAATTTATGTTAAAACAGATGGAGTCCTTATTATAGGAACCGGAACCGTGGTTGGGGTGGATGGCATGAATTATGAACCCGCTGCCAATATTGTAAAGAGTGGGGATTATATAAAAACAATTAATGAACAGGTGGTAGAGACCAAGGAGGACGTAATAGAGGACATCAATAACTGTAGTGGAACCTCAGTTGTATTGGGGGTATTACGGGATGGTGAATATATTAAACTGAAAGTAGAACCGGTAAAGGCAGGAGAAGAAGAATATAAGCTGGGTATCTGGGTAAGGGATGATCTGGCAGGTGTTGGAACGCTTACTTTTTATGACAGTGAGGGAAATTATGGTGCTCTGGGGCATCCCGTCAGTGATGTTGACACAGGAAGCAAGGTGGTCATGTCTGAGGGAACATTATACGAGGCACAAATTGCAGGAATTACCAAAGGGGAAAAGGGAAAACCGGGAGAAGTGACCGGAATTATTACGTACCTGGATCAGTTTAAGTTGGGAGTAGTGGAAGAAAATACAGATGTTGGAATTTATGGAAAAATGGATCGTATTCCAGAGGATGTTCAGGATGATGCATATTACCCAGTCGCCATGAAACAGGACGTTCAGGAGGGGGAGGCAGCTATTGTGTCTTATCTGTCCGGAGAGCGGAAGGAATACAAAATTAAAATCATTGGGATGGACTACAGCAGCAATAATGTAAATAAAGGAATTTTATTTGAAGTAACAGATCCGGAACTGCTGGAGCTTACTGGCGGGATTGTTCAGGGGATGAGCGGAAGCCCCATTGTTCAGAATGGAAAGGTAATCGGAGCAGTAACTCATGTATTTGTACAGGATGCAGCACGAGGATATGGGGTATTTGTAGAGCAAATGATACAACATTAATAAGATTAAAAAGTTAGTGACATTTTTCGACAAAATGCAACTGAAAGGAACCTATATTATCAAGGAGGTAAACAATTTGGAACTTCCCAAACGACAAGTTTCGTGTTAATATGGAAAAATCAACGAGGGGATGTCGAAATTATGAGAAAACTTTTTATTGAAGGAAAATCATGATACGGCTATAATACAAATAGTTTCGTTTTACGAGATTTTATTATGAAAAACAACAGGAGGATATGACGTGGAAAAATTAAGTGTAGCAATTGCAGATGATAATGAAAGAATGCTGCGAGTATTAGGGGAGATTGTGGGAAGTGATGAGGAGTTTCAGGTAGTTGGAACTGCGAAAGATGGGGAGGAAGCTTACGAAATGATAAAAAAGAAAGAACCAGATGTGGTTCTTTTGGATATTGTCATGCCGAAACTTGACGGACTGACAGTAATGGATAAGATAAAAAATGACAGAAACATAAAAAAGCACCCGGCATTTATTATGATAAGTGCAATTGGACAGGAAAAGATTACCGAAGATGCTTTTGATATGGGTGCTGATTATTATATTATGAAACCATTTGACAGCGATGTGGTAATTAACCGCATTAAGCATGTAAGAGATAGTGAAGCACGTAGGAACACGGAAGTACGGAAAATAAATCCATATGAGAAAAAGGAAAAGTTGGAAGAGCGGAATCTGGAAAGCGATGTAACCAGTATTATTCATGAAATAGGAGTCCCAGCACATATTAAAGGTTATCAGTATTTAAGAGAAGCAATCATGATGTCTGTAACTGATATGGAAATGCTCAACTCTATCACAAAGATATTGTATCCAGGCATTGCGAAGAAGTTCCAGACGACACCAAGCAGAGTAGAACGGGCAATCCGTCATGCAATTGAAGTGGCATGGAGCAGAGGAAAAATGGATACCATTGATGAGCTTTTTGGTTATACCATACATAATGGCAAGGGAAAGCCAACAAATTCAGAATTTATAGCTTTAATTGCAGACAAAATTCGGTTAGAATATAAGTTAGGAAGATAAATACTTCCGACGATAAAGAAATAACCGGAGGTTTCAAATGAAAAAAATACTTTTTGTAGCATCGGAAGGGAATCCCTTTATTAAGACAGGCGGACTAGCGGATGTAATTGGTGCACTTCCCAAATACTTAGACAAAATAAAATACGAGCTAAGTATTATAATGCCCCTTTACCAGTGTATACCCAAGCATTATCGAAAGAAAATGGAAAAAATCATCCACTTTTATGAAAATATGCCGAGAGAACAGGAGTATATTGGTGTTTACAAAATGGAAGAGTCTGATATTTGTTATTACTTCATAGATAATGAATATTACTTTGCAGGGGATGCACCCTATCATCACTTATATGAGGATGTCAATAAATTTGCCTTTTTTTCAAGGGCAGTCCTGGCAGCATTACCTCAGATAGAATACTGTCCGGATATTATCCATTGCCATGACTGGCAGACCGGATTAATTCCCCTGTTTATAAAAGTATTTTACGATGGAAAGAAATTTTATAAAAAAGTAAAGACGGTAATGACCATTCATAATCAGAAGTTTCAAGGGAAATGGGTATTAGATGGTATTGAAAACTGCAGGGACATTCCTGGAAAGTACCGATATGGGGCTATGGAAGCCTATGGAGAGAGTAATTTCCTAAAAGCAGGGATTTTGTATGCAGACCAGGTTAATACCGTGAGCAAAACCTATGCCAAAGAGATACAGACTCCAGAGGGCGGAGAAGGTCTGGATGGTGTTATGCGGCAGGTTGCAGGTAAATTGCGAGGGATTACAAATGGTATTGATCAAGAAGTATATGATCCCAAAACAGATTCTAATATTCCATATCCTTTCAGTGCAAGAAACATAGCCGAAAAAAAGAAGAATAAAAAAGAGCTGCAAAAAGAACTGGGACTGAAAAGAGATGCATCTGCATTTTTAATTGCAATAGTATCCAGACTGACACAGCAAAAAGGGCTTGATCTTGTAGTTTCTGTTATGGGAGAACTTTTGCAGACAGAACATGTGCAAATTGTAATTCTTGGTACAGGGGAAGAACAGTTTCAACATAGTTTTACTTCCTTTGCACAGAGATATCCCAAGCAGGTATCTGTGAATATTGGTTACGGCGAAGCCATAGCGCATCGCATATATGCCAGTGCAGATGCCTTTTTGATGCCTTCTCAGTTTGAACCTTGTGGGTTAAGTCAATTAATCAGTATGCGCTATGGAACCATCCCACTGGTGAGAGAGACGGGCGGATTAAAGGATACGGTAGAGCCTTATAATGAAATCTGGCAGACAGGAAATGGATTTGGTTTCCGTAATTATGATGCAGGAGAGATGCTGATGATTATACGGTATGCTATTAAGATATATCAGGAGCAGCCCAAGGCGTGGAAAGCAATGATGAAACGTTGTATGAATCAGGATAGTTCATGGCAGAAGGCAGCAAGAGACTATGAAGAGATGTATGAAGAATTGTTCGGATAGTATTAGATTGTAATCGTATCTGTACTACGGTGGTAATAGTAGATATGATCAGAGAGAATTTCTTCCTCCAGGACGTCGGATTGATTCACTTCACAAACCATCTGGGAAAGGGTCAGTACGGATTCTGTAACAGTAGTTGGTATTAAAATTACTTCATGAATACTGCTGGGAAGAATATAGAGGTCACAGTCTAAATGATGTGCAATATCCTTTAGAACATTGTCATAAAGAATGCAGCAGGCACCAAGAAAGCGCTGCTGATTAGTAAGAACATACATAGGAACAGGAGTAGAAGATGCCAGACCAGCGCTGGTGTCTTTTTGCTTTTTAAAAGGAAGCTGTTCCATTATAGGCAGAAGCAGGTCAGTAAGTGAATCACAGCAGGAAGCCAGAAGAAAGGGCGTGTTTTGCTGTGCAAGTGATAATAAATCGTCTATAGAAGCATCCCAGTAGGCCAGATGCTCGTTACGAATCAGCACAGAGGCATTTTCATAAGGGGAGCTGGATAAGAGACAATAAAAAACAATAGCAAGATCCAGATATGGAATCCAGGGGACTTCTTTTAGAAGTTCCTGATTTTTTTCCTGATGAATAAGCTTATAGACAATCCGGGAACGGATATTATCAAAACAGGTGAAAAAAGAAGTGTCAATACAATGAGGGGAGTGATGCTCCTGATAATAGCTATAAATCTCATTGATAACAGTGGAAAGGGCAATCCCTTTCTCTAGTTGCTGAAAATAGGAATTCAGATAAATAGTAGGAGAAATATTAAGTTCTGGCTCCAGGATTGTTAATGCGTCTTCTAAAATAGTATTGTTATGGAAAATCTGTTGGATTGTAATAGATGTGCCGGGAGAAAATTTCGTTTCCAGTTCTGTAATAACGATATGTTTAAATTCTTCGTATGTCATAAAACCTCCTGCGGCTGTGCTGGCAGTAGAAGGAAAAAGAACCCACACAGAGTTCTGTGTGGGTAATGTAACATGAAGCAGATAAAAATACAAGGGGATTAAAAAAAATATGATATTCGCGTATGAGATATGAACTACTCGGAATAGGCTTTTAATTCCAGCCATAATTCACTGAATAAAGTGGTGGTATTATCATCCAGTGATTTTAATACTTCACAGTTATCTAAGGTTTGTTTTGGTGGAAATATGGTTGTATTTTCCTGTATGTCTAAATCCAGAGCTTCAAATACTGCGTCATTGGGTGTTGCATAGTATACATAGTTAAAGTTCAGCATGGCAATATCTTTTCGGCACAGGAAATTCAAGAATTTTTCCGCATTTTCCTGATTGGTACATGTTTTAGGAATGAACCAGGAGTCAATCCACATATTTGATCCTTCTTTTGGAACGCTGAAAGCAAGATCCTCATTAAACTCCATGGCAAATCCGGCTTCTCCGGAGTAGACAACGGCCATTGCCGCATTTTCAGCAACCATTTCGTCCTGTGCTTCATCTACTAAGTAAGAGTAGATGAGAGATTTTTGTTCCATAAGAAGTGCCTGTGCTTCCCGAAGCTGTGTTTCATCTGCAGTGTTCAAAGAGTATCCAAGGCGCTTTAAAGCCACCATAAAGGCATCACGGACAGAGTTGGGCATAATAATTCGCCCGCTGTAGTCTTTATCCCACAGAATATCCCAAGAATCTGCCTGAGATTCTTCTACCATTTCTTTATTATAAAGAATACCTACCGTACCAAAGAAGTAGGGAAGAGAATATTTGTTTTCCGAATCAAAGGATTGGGAAAAGGTAAAGTAGGTTTTATCCAGATTCTGGGAAAGAGGAATGTTATCGTAGTTCATTTCCAGAACCTGCCCTTCCTTAATCAGTTTTTCCACCATATAGTCGGAGGTACAAATCAAATCATAGTCAATGGCACCGGCTTTGTATTTGGTGTACATGTTTTCCGGGGTAATATATTCTTCGTAGTTCACCTGGATACCGGTTTCCTCTTCAAACAGTTCGATTACCTGGGCATCAATATATTTTCCATAATTTAATATGGTCAGCGTGTTTTCAGATTTTTTTGAGCCGCATCCGCTTAAGAAGATGAGAACAATCGTAATTGCGGAAAGGCTGAATATCAGTTTTTTTCTCATACGGCAGAACTCCTTCTTTCATTATCGTTGTGTTTTGGCTTTTCGGGCAGAAGGGCCAAAATTCATAAGCAGCAGAAGTACCAGTGCAACTGTAAATAAAATCGTAGATAAGGCATACATTTCAGGATTGAGCCCCTTTCTCATATTGGTATAAATCATGGTGGACAGAGTATTAATTCCTGCCCCTTTGGTAAAGTAGGTAATGGAAAAATCATCCAAAGACATAGTCATAGCCATAAGAAACCCAGCTAAGACACTGGAACGTATCTGGGGCCAGATAATTTTAACAAATGCATAAAAGGGGTTAGCACCAAGATCAAGAGCTGCTTCATAAGTATACCGGCTGATTTGCCGCAGCCGGGGGAGCACATTTAGGATAACATAGGGGATGTTAAAGGTAATATGTGCAATTAATACAGTACTCATGCCAAGAGGGGTAAATCTTACAAAGAGCAGCATCAGAGAGATACCCGTAACAATATCTGCATTCAGCATGGGAATATTGGTAGCCCCCAGCATAATTGTCTGATTCCTCTTTTTCATGGCATCAATTCCAAGTGCCGCTAAAGTACCAAGAAGAGTGGCAATAAGGGCAGAGCCCAGTGAAATAACAATAGTAGTCCAGAACGCATCCATAATAGTAGTACTATAAAACATTTTTTTATACCATTTCAGTGTAAATCCGCCCCAGTGTACTTTGGATTTTGAATCGTTAAATGATAGTACAATCAGGACAGCAATGGGAAGATATAAAAATAGAAATATCAGTCCAAGATAAATGCGTTGGGCAGATTTTTTTACCATACGTTGGCACCTCCTTCCGTATCACGGGAATTTACAAGGGTCATGCTGGCGATAACAAATATCATTAATACAATGGACAGACCGGAGCCAAGATTCCAGTTATAATCCTGCGTAAATGCCTGTTCAATAATATTTCCGATTAACAGCACCTTTCCGCCTCCCAGGATATCAGATACCGCAAAGGAAGTCAGCGCCGGAACAAAGACCATAATAATACCGCTGATTACACCGGAGAAGCTCAAAGGAACAATAATTTTAAAGAAGATGGTAATGTTTCCTGCACCCAGGTCTCTGGCAGCTTCAATTGTTTCCCTGTTGATACGAGCCAAAGCATTGTAAATAGGCAGAATCATAAAGGGGAGGAAATCATAGACCATACAAAGAACAACTGCCGAAGGTGTATTCAAAATATGGAGTCCGGGCAAACCAAAAAATTCCAGCAGAGTATTGATAATCCCATTGGTGGATAAAAGCATTTTCCAGGCAAGAATCCGCAGCATAAAATTCATCCACATAGGGAGAATAAAAATAAATACAACAAATCCCTGATGACCTGTTTTCATATTATTCAGTATCATGGCAAGAGGATAGGCCAGTACCAGACAGATTCCCGTACAAATTAAGGCAAGCTTTAAGGAAAATAAGAGAGCCTTAAAAAAAACAGGATGGGTAATGGTAAGTACATTTGCCATAGTGAAGGAGCCGCTGGAGGTAGTGAAAGCATAAAAAAGAATCATAGCCACCGGCAGCAGAGTAAATCCGATAATCCAGATAATGTAAGGACCGGATAGTAACTGACGTTTTAAATTACCCATCTATTTCCACCGCCTTTTCATCACTGGATTCAGGTTTGTTCATAATCTGAATGTTAAAAGGATCTACATTGATGCCTACCTGAGAGCCTACCGGATGCATCTGGGTAGTGTGTACCAGCCATTCATATCCATTGGCCAAAACGTCAACTTCCCAATGTACCCCCTTAAAGATAAGAGAAGTAACCTCCCCTTTTAAAAGCCCTCGTTCCGGCTCAACCAGTTCCACGTCCTCTGGACGGATAACAACGTCTACCGGAGTCTGAGTTCCAAAACCTTCGTCTACACAGGGAAAGGTGGTATCCAGTAATTTTACCAGTTTATCCTGAAGCATAATGCCATTGATAATATTGCTTTCTCCAATGAAGTCAGCTACAAATGCGTTGGTGGGCTCATTATAAATATCTTCCGGTGTACCAATCTGCTGGATATAACCCTGATTCATAACTACAATGGTGTCAGACATGGTAAGAGCTTCTTCCTGATCATGGGTAACGTAGATAAAGGTAATGCCAAGTTCATCTTTTAGGCGAATCAGTTCATACTGCATATCCTGACGTAATTTCAAATCCAGAGCACCAAGGGGTTCATCCAGAAGAAGAACTTTTGGTTCATTTACAATGGCTCTTGCAATGGCAATACGCTGCTGCTGACCGCCGCTTAAGGAATCAATACTGCGTTTTTCAAATCCATCCAGATTCACCAGTTTTAAAGCATATTTAATTTTATCATTAATATAGTCTTTACTTTTTTTCTTAATTTTAAGACCAAAGGCAATATTTTCAGCAATGGACATATGAGAGAAAAGAGCATAGCGCTGAAAGACGGTATTGACCGGGCGCTGGTTAGGACCCAGTCCTTTAATATCTTTTCCATCAAAAATAATCTTGCCGGAATCGGGAGATTCAAAACCACCAATCAGACGCAGGGTTGTAGTTTTTCCACAGCCGGAAGGTCCAAGAAGTGTGAGAAACTCATTTTCACGAACATAAAGATTCAAATCATCTAAAATCACCTGTCCGTCATAAGTTTTTGTGATGTGTTGTAAATCAATTAGTCTTTTGCTCATGGTATAGCCTCCTAAAAGCTTGGGGGAGTGGTAATCCAAAGGATGATTGCCTCCCTGCCGCCATATGTTTCAATATAGTGTTTTTTTCCGGATTCAAAATAAAATGTTTCTCCCTGTTTTAACACAAAAGAGCAGGGACCATGGAACAGACGAATACTGCCTTTTAAAACATAGCCGAATTCTTCAGCTTCATGAGGGAGATGGATTTCTGAAGTCCCCCCTGGCTTTAAAGTCATAAGAACAGGCTCCATGGCATTTTTCTGGGCATTTGGAACCAGCCATCTCATAGTACTGCCTAAATCATCATATTCTTTTTCAAAATAATCTTCCTGCTTAAATACCAGTTGTTCCGGTTCCTCATCCATAAAAAATTCTGCCGGGGTAGTACCAAGGCATTGAATAATATCCAAAAGGGTATTGATTGAAGGCGACGTAAGGTTACGTTCCAGTTGGGAAATAAACCCCTTGGAAAGCTCGCTTCGGTCAGCCAGCTCCTGTTGGGTAAGTCCATATTGAATGCGCAGTTCTTTCATACGGTGTCCGATGTCCATGGTTCTTATCCTTTCAAAAGTAGAAGTAGTGATATATTTTTTGTTTAATGGTAATAAACAAAGTAAAGTATATTATAGCTGGAAAATGCGAAAAGTCAATAGAAATACGGAAAAAAAGTATTATATAATAGGATTAGGGTATCAAAAGGTATTTTGACCACCTGATACCACGGATTGCTCCGCACTTTGTGCTCACGCACTCCTAAAACATTCGAAATCCGCCCTACTCGGGCTACTTTCTCATGTTTTGCGGGTCCCAAACTCATGCT
>CAZUKR010000030.1:0-24311 GCA_964620885.1 uncultured Eubacterium sp. | reverse complement strand
CAGTTGAGGCTCTTTTTCTTTTTCTAATCTTTCATAGCTCAGTTTACACTATCCAATAACCTCTTTCGTATAATAATATCTTATAATGTATCTATTTAAAAAGCAATCAAAAAACGATGGATTACCGAATGTTTTAGCAATCCATCGTTTCTTTTTTATCCTTTGATTCCACCATAATCAAAATGCCGTCTTCAAAAGCAATTTCTGCCTCTTCTAAGTTAATTTCATTGCTGACTCCCAACGAATGATAACATTGAAGTTCATAGTTTTTTAAAGGGTATCTAAATCCCGTAAGGGTCAGTCCTGTCACTTTGGGGGTAAAGGGAATCAATGAGATATAATCTCCGTATTGTTCTTTCTTCTTAAGACGTATCCCATGATTCAGCATACGGAGGCGGTTATAGCTGTCCACCATAATACATTCACAATCGCCTTCCATTGCCATTCCCAAAAGATGGATATTCCCCAGTACATGATCCAATCTGGTTCCGGTTGCTCCCAAAAGCCAGATTTTATCACAGCCCAGATTCATTGCTGTACGCAAAGCAAGTTCCGTATCTGTCTCATCCTTTTCGGGCTGGAAATGTATAATCTTAATATCTGGATTATTCTGCTGAAAATATTCCAGAATTTCTTTTTTTACTGAGTCGAAATCTCCCACCAGGTAATCCGGTACTAATTGATTACGATAAAAAAATTCCATGCCGCTGTCCGCAGCAATCATCAATTCACTTTTATTCTTTTTTACAAAATCCAAGGTGAATTCATCATCGATAAATCCACCCGTCACAATCATAGCCTGCACTTTTTTCCCCTCTTACTCCTGCATGATGTGCAGAAAGTCTGTTACATTTTTATGAATATCACCATGAAAAACAGCACTTCCCGCCACAATAATATTAGCCCCTGCCTCCATAACGGTTTTTACATTAGAGAGATTAATACCTCCATCTACCTCGATGTCCGTTTTTAATCCTTTCTTTTCAATCATCCTGCGTAAATCCCGAATTTTCTCTGTGGAATAATCAATATATTTCTGTCCGCCAAACCCGGGGTTCACCGTCATCAGAAGTACCATATCCAGTCTGGGAAGTACATATTCTAAAATACTTAAGTCAGTAGCCGGATTCAGTGCTACAGAGGCAAGAATCCCTTTTTCCTTAATAGCTTCAACCGTTCGATCCAAGTGTACACAACTTTCTGCATGAACTGAAATAATATCCGCCCCACAATTTACAAAGTCATCGATATAACGAATGGGTTCTTCAACCATCAGATGCACATCAAAAATACGTTCTGTACAGGGACGTATGGACTGTATTACCGGCATACCATAGGAAATACTTGGAACAAAACTTCCGTCCATAACATCAATATGCACATATTCTGCTCCCGCCCCATCTATAAGCTGTACCTGCTCTCCCAGCTTTGCAAAATCTGCGGATAATATGGATGGTGATAAACAATTCATAAGTGCCTCCCTATCTTTTTAGTATTTTTTTATATTTTTTAGTTCTTCGTACATTGTTACATAATTTTCATACCGTATCCGGCTGATTTTCCCGTCCTCCAATGCCTCCTTGACTCCGCAAGATGGCTCATGAATATGACTGCATCCTAAGAAACGGCACTGACACTCATACTCTTTAAATTCTTTAAAATATTCTTTTAACTCTTCCTTCTCAAATCCCAGCAGATGCAGGGAACTAAATCCGGGCGTATCCATAATATATGTGCTGTCCTTGATATGGATTAACTGTGAATGACGGGTTGTATGCTTTCCCCTCTCAATCTTTTCACTAATTTTCCCTGTCTCCATTTCAATTTCCGGCTGAAGAAGATTAATCAGTGAAGATTTTCCCACACCGGAAGGTCCTGCCACTGTTGTTGTTTTTCCCTCCAGTACCTTTTCCATCTCTGCCAGCCCCTCTTCTTCGCTTGCGCTGGTAAAAAGAATACGGTATCCACACTTTTTATAAGTTTCTTTTAATTTTTGAAGCTCTTCTTCTGTTACAAGATCCTGCTTATTAAAGCAGATAATCGTTTCTACCTGCTGATGTTCCATCATAATTAAAAACCGATCCAGCAAATTAAAGTTGGGTTTTGGTTTTGATACCGCAAAAATCACCATTGCCTGATCAATGTTGGCTACTGCCGGGCGTATCAGTTCATTTTTACGCTCTAAAATATTGCTGATATTTCCAGTTTTTTCTTCTTCACTAAGAATATCAATGTCAACATTATCTCCAACCAGCGGCTTTATTTTCTCTTTTCTAAAAATTCCTTTTGCCTTACATTCATAAACTCCAGTTCCTATTACATGTACATAATAGAAACCGGCAATTCCTTTTATTATTTTTCCCTGCATACATTTTTCCTGTTTATCTCTGGAATCCTAATTTTTTGTAAACCCAACACCTTCAATGGTCGTCTGTTTCTGTTCATTTTTTGCATTTCCCTCTTCATCTATAACGGACCATGACCAATCAATCACGAAATATCCTTCACTGCAGTTTTCGATATTGCCCTGATTTACAGTAAATGGAAAGGATTTTGCACTCCATGAATTAATGCTGTCTTCGCCTTCCGATTTGAACAAGGTAATATTGGCGGATATACCGGTAGCATCGTCCGGAATACCAACACCGGACTTATCAATGGTATAATTATTCAGAGAATAGGTCTCTATCCTCTTTCCAAGGCTGACCTTTAATGTAACTCCGGTTCCCGGATCCACAAATTTTCCTTCTGCAATACTCTGTTCCGTAACACAGCCTTCCGGTACTGTATCACTGTAGTCAGAACTTACACTGGATATGTTCAGTCCAATCCCTATGATTGCATTTTCTGCCTCTGCCTGACTCATTCCCAGTACACTAATCATTTTCACAAGCTCTGTTCCACGACTTACGGTAATCGTAACTGTATCATCCTTCTTTGCCTTAGTGCCCCCATCCGGTGTCTGTGAAATTACATTTCCGGATGGTACATCACCATTGTATGCATAGTCCGTTGCCACCTTAAATCCTGCTGCCCTTAGTGTAGATTCCGCAGTATCTTTATCCAGTGTCTTTACATCCGGCACATCAATTTCTCCGACACCACTGCTAATTGTAACTGTAATGGTGGTGTTTTTTTTCACCATAGAACCGTCTTTTTCACTTTGTTCTACAATCTGTCCTGCTTCATATTGATCAGAAGATACTGTGCTGCCTTTTTTAATTCCCAGATTAATCTTATTTAATGCATCTGTTGCTTCCTCAAATGTCATTCCCTTTACATCAATCATTTCCACTTTATCTACTATTTCTTCCTGCTGTTTATTTTTATCGTCTTTAGCCTTGTCTTTATCTTTGAATTTAAATCCACCCATAAGACTGATTGCGATATATGCTACAATTAGCACGATAATGACCGCGGCTACGATTCCCATGATAGTTACAGCTTTTTCCATCTTTGGATTCAGGAAGCCGCCTTCTTCATCTTCGTCATCTTCTTCGTCATTTTCATCATTTTCTTCGTCTTCATTATAGTAAATCTTATTGGTCTGCTCCTTGATGGATTCTACTTCTTCTGGTTTTATAACTCTTGTCTTATCCTGCTGTCCAAATCCTGATGGAACCATTACTACAAAATCTTCATTCGGACTGATTAATCCTTTTTTTAAATCCAACAGTAAATCGCTGATACTTTCATATCGGCGATCGGGACTTTTCTGCGTACATTTTAAGATTATTTTTTCCATACTGATTGGAAGATTAGGCGCATATGAGCTAGGCACTACCATTTCTTCCTGCAAATGCTGAATTGCAACTGCCACAGCAGACTCACCATCAAATGGTACCCTTCCGGTTACCATTTCATACATTACAATTCCCAGAGAATAAACATCACTTTTCCCATCTACAAATCCGTTCCTTGCCTGCTCCGGTGATGCATAATGCACAGATCCCATTACATCTGAGTTAATGGTATTTGAGCTTGCTACTCTTGCAATCCCAAAATCGGTTACCTTAACTTTTCCTTCTGTGGATATAATAATATTCTGGGGCTTTATATCACGATGAATAATATGTTTGTTATGAGCCGATTCGATTCCCCGGCCAACCTGTATGGCAATACTTACAGCCTCTTTAAAAGACAGCTGTCCCTTTTTCTCAATATAGGTCTTTAATGTGATTCCTTCTATACATTCCATTACAATATAGTACTGTCCATTTTCACTTCCTACATCATAAATATTTACAATATTCGGATGCTCCAATCCTGCTGCTGACTGAGCCTCTGTACAAAATTTGGTAACAAAGTTAACATCCTCGGAAAATTCCTGTTTCAATACCTTGATTGCTACAAATCTTCCCAGAGTATGGTCCTTGGCTTTATACACATCAGCCATTCCACCTGCGCCAATTTTTCCTACTATTTCATATCTATCTGCCAGATACATTCCCTCTCTTAACATCTCGTCACCTCGTCTGAAAATGGTTCTATCACAACTACCGTAATATTATCATTACCGCCGTTTCCATTGGCTGTCTCTATCAAACAGTCAATTCCCTCCACTGTATCTTTCTTCTCTTTCAATATTTTAAATATTTCTTCGTCTTCAATCATATCTGTCAGTCCATCAGAACACATCAACACCCGGTCGGATTCTTTTAGTTCCACCTCAAAAAAATCCACTTTCAAAGGGCTTTTTCCGCCAACTGCTCTGGTTATAATATTACGGTCTGGATGTACTCTGGCATCCACTGCATCTAATTCACCTCTTCGAACCATTTCCTGTACATAGGAATGGTCTTTGGTAATCTGCTCCATCTTTTCTCCAATAATATACAAACGGCTGTCTCCTACATTTGCTACACACAGCTCGCTGCCAATTACTGCCGCTGCTACCACTGTAGTTCCCATACCTTCCAAATCAATATCAGTTCCTGCTTCTTTCAGTATTGCCTGATTCGCTTCCTCTATGGCATTTTCAATGATTTTTACCGGTTCCGTATTATCATCTTTTTCAATCTCATTTAAAATTGTCCGCACTGTATATCTTGAGGCATAATCACCAGCATTGTGCCCTCCCATTCCATCTGCCAGAATGCACAAGTTTGGGAGATTCCCAATATGACTTTCAGAGGTATATACATAGTCTTGATTCATTTCACGTCTCTTCCCCTTATCCGTCTTGGAAAAAGCTTTCATGATTATCGCCTACCTTTCCTGGTGAGATAAAAATCGTTTTCGCAGTTGCCCGCAAGCTCCGTCGATATCTCTCCCCATTTCCCTTCTTATAGTAACATTTATTCCATATTTTTCAAGTTTATTTTTAAAATTAGAAATTACCTGTGGATTAGACTGTACATAGTCCCGTTCCTTTATAGGATTTACTGGAATAAGATTCACATGACAGTTCAGCCCCTTAATGAGCCGTCCTAACCCCCTGGCATCTTCGTCTGTATCGTTGACTCCTCCTACCAGGCTGTATTCAAAAGTAATCCTTCGTCCTGTCTGTTCAAAATAATATCTGCATGCCTCAATGATTTCTTCTATCTCATACTTATTTGCCACTGGCATCAATTCCAATCGTTTTTCCTGGGTGGATGCATGCAGGGACAGTGCAAGGGTAATCTGGAACTTTTCTTCTGCAAGTCTGCGCATATTAGGTACGATGCCGCAGGTAGATACTGTGATATTTCTCTGGCTGATGTTCAATCCATTTTCATCTGATAAAAGATGAATAAATTGTACAAAATGTTCATAGTTATCCAATGGTTCTCCGGTTCCCATTACTACTACATTAGAAATCCGCTCTCCAATATCTCTCTGAATTCGATAAATCTGATCCAGCATCTCCGACGGTTTCAGTCCACGCACCAGACCATCCAGTGTAGAAGCACAGAAACGACATCCCATCCGGCATCCTACCTGCGAAGAAATACAGACGCTGTTTCCATGCTTATATCTCATGAGTACACTCTCTACTATATTGCCATCATTCAGAGCAAATAGATATTTTCTTGTTCCATCCAGTTTTGATTCCTGAACTTCCACCTGTTTTAATACCATCAGCTCACAATGTTCCTGCAATTTTTCTCTTAATTTTTTTGAAATATCTGTCATCTCTTCCCATGATGCTGCGTGCTTTACATGGAGCCAGGAATATATCTGCTTTGCCCGGAATGTTTTCTCTCCTATTGAAATCAAAAGTTCTGATAGCTCTTTTTGGTTCAATGACTTAATATCTGCTCTTTCCATATATGTCCCTATCTTATTTCCGCATCAGTCTTGCTAGAAAAAAACCATCATTTTTTCCTTTTTGAGGCAATATCTGCTGCTGTCTTTCCAATGTGAATTCCGGATGTTCTTTTAAAAACCATTGGATATTCTCTTCATTTTCCTGCCTGTTGATGGTACAGGTGCTGTACATCAGCACTCCGCCCGTCTTCACATAATGCTGTACTGTATGTAATATTTCTCTTTGAAGTGTCGCCAGCTCATTACATTTTTCTTCCGTCATCTTATATTTGATATCTGGTTTTTTTCCTATAACCCCCAGACCGGAGCAGGGCAAATCTGCAATGACAACATCCGCAGTTCCTCTGCTGTCTTCCTCCAGAACCCTGGCATCAGCCTGCCGTGCACAGATATTGGACAACCTGCATCTTTCTATGTTTTCTTCTATCAGAGCCACTTTGTATTCCGTCAGATCTCTGGCTTCCACCATTCCGGTTCCCTGAAGAAGTTGTGCCATATGAATACTCTTTCCGCCTGGTGCAGCACAGACATCTATTACCTGTGCCCCCTCTTTGGGGTCTGCCCACAGGGATACCTGCATAGAGCTTACATCCTGTACATAAAACTTTCCTTCCTCAAAGGCTTTGATTCCTGCCAGAAAGTCATACCCTTCTATATAGAGGGCATCTGGCAGTTCCGTATTTTCACTGACTTTTATGTTCTGCTCCTCCAGTTCACTTATCAGGTCTTCTCTGGTAGTTCTTGCAGTATTTACTCTGATTGAAGTTGCGCTTTCAGATAAAAATGCCTGAAATATTTCTTCTAGCTGAGACATCTCATATATTTTCTGCCACTTCTCCACAATCCACTCTGGAACGGAATATGTTACCGAAAGCCACTTCACCGGCTCCTTTTCCTTCTCTGGCATGGAAACCATCTCCAGATTACGGCTGATATTGCGAAGTACTCCATTTACAAATCCCTTCAGATTATGAAAGCCCTTTTTCTGAGCCAGCTTTACTGCCTCATTACAGGTAGCAGATACCGGAACGGAATCCATATATTTCATCTCATATACACTGCTTCTTAAAATACACCGGATAACCGGTTTCATCTTATTTACTTTCACTTTGGAAAACTGATTGATGATATAATCTATTAATATCATATTCTCCAAAGTTCCTCCACATACCCTGGTAATGAAACTGCGCTCCTGTTTCTCCAGATACTGGTACTTGTCCAGTGTATTCTTTAAGGCAATATGGCTGTATTCTCCGTCTCTTGTTACTTCTAGAAGTACATGTAATATCAGCTCCCGTATATTGACGCCATTAGTCATCGCTTCGTCCTCTTCCTCCGAACAAAATTACCAGACGCAGTAACTGTAAAATTGCAGCCGCTGCTCCTGCCACATAGGTAAGAGCTGCTGCTCCCAGTACTTTTCTGGTTCCTCGTAATTCTTCTTCTCCCAGAATCCCTGTGTCCTCTAATATTCTGATTGCACGACGGGAAGCGTTAAATTCCACTGGAAGTGTTACTAACTGAAATAATACTGCCAGGGAAAAACATATAATTCCAATATTAATCAAAAGTGTTCCTGTACTGCTGGTAATAAACAACCCCAATATAATCAAAGGCCATGCAATAACAGAGCCAAAATTTGCTACCGGCACGATGGCACCCCGAATTGTCAAAGGTGCATATGAAGTCTGATGCTGAATAGCATGCCCGCACTCATGTGCAGCCACACCCACCGCAGCCACAGAAGCAGAACCGTAGGTGCTGTCTGAAAGGCTGAGTACTTTGTTTCTGGGGTCATAATGATCACTTAAATCTCCGGAAATATGCTGTATTGTTACATCATTAATCCCTGCTGAATTTAAAATCCGTTCCGCCGCCTGAGCACCTGTCATCCCAGACATGCTCCTTACTCTGTTGTATTTGTTAAATGTTGATTTTACCCTGGCTGATGCCGCCAGACAGATTACTGCTCCAATTAGTATTAAAATATAAGTAGGGTCAAAATAAAATCCGTATCCATATCCAAATGGCATAGTATCACTCCTTCTTCTTTTCCGACTTTAGTCTCCAAGTTTCATTCCTGTTTCCAGAGTTACTCCCCGTAAAAATGCATCTGTCTGCATCCTTTTTTTTCCTTCTAACTGAATTTCCTGTAATAACAACATTCCTTTTCCTGTCTGAACTGCTATGGTATCCTTATCTAATTCCATGGTTCCCGGCTCTGTTCCCATTTCTCTTTCTGATACAGAAGCTTTCCATATCTTTAAGGTTTTCCCATTAAAACGAGTATATGCACTTGGCCAGGGATTTAATCCCCTTATGAGGCACTCTAGCTCCAATGCAGGTTTATGCCAGTCAATTTCTCCAAGCTGTTTTTTTATTAACGTTGTATGGGTGGATTCTTCATGATTCTGGGGTGTATATACCGCAGTTCCATTTTCTATTTCCGTCAATGTTCTGACACAAAGTTCTGCTCCGGTCTTTGCCAGACGTTCAAACAGGCTTCCTCCGGTCTCTTCCTCTGTCAGTACTACTTCTTCTTTTAAAATCATATCCCCGGTATCCAGCCCTTCGTCCATACGCATGGTAGTAACTCCCGTTACCTTCTCTCCATTAATGACCGCCCACTGAATGGGAGCTGCCCCTCTGTATTTGGGAAGTAAAGAAGCATGTACATTGATACATCCATATCGTGGCATCTCTAAAATTTCTTTAGGCAATATCTGTCCAAAGGCTACCACTACAATAATATCTGCTTCCTGCTGTTTTAAATATTCTATGCATTCCGGCTCTCTGACACGTCTGGGCTGATAAACCTCAATCCCGTGCTCCAGTGCCGCCTCTTTTACCGCCGGATACTGTATGGCTTTTCCACGGCCTTTGGGTTTATCCGGCTGTGTCACTGCCAGCGTTATTTCATGACCGGCTGCAATCAATGCTTCCAGAGTTCCCACAGAAAAATCCGGGGTACCCATAAAAATTACTTTCATCTGCAAAACTCCTTTCGGATCTTAACCCTCTTCTTCCTCGTCCTCGTCTTCAAATTCTTCATAGACCACATCATGGATCTCTCCTTCTACCTTCTCCACATACATGTGGCCGTCCAAATGATCAATCTCATGACAGAAGGCCCGGGCCAGAAGCTCTGTTCCTTCCGTTTCAAACACCTTCATATCCGTATCGTATGCCCTTACCTTGACATAGTTTGGCCGGGTAACTATACCGGCTTTTCCTGGAAGACTTAAGCATCCCTCGTCTCCGGTCTGCTCACCATCTGTTTCCACAATCACCGGATTAATTAAAATAATGGGACCTTCTCCCACATCGATTACCACAATACGTTTCAAATTACCAACCTGAGGGGCTGCGAGCCCTACTCCATTAGCCTCGTACATGGTTTCTAACATATCCTCTATTAATTCCCTGACTCTTGGGGTAATTTCTTTGATTTCTCTGCATTTTTTTGTTAATACTTCATCGCCCATTTCGCGAATTGTTCTTAAAGCCATTTCATTTCCTCCTCTTGCTCTATCTTTAGAATCCATTCATCGGATTAAAATCAAACTGTATTACTACATTGGCAAATTCCCGGTGTCTATTTACAAACAATTCCAGTGCATCCTTGATTTTTACCAGCTGACTGTAATCTCCATGCTTAAAATAAATCACCTTTTTATAAATATCCTTTACCTTTGCCACGGAAGCATTTGCCGGACCAATGGTTTTTAATCCTGCCATTTTTCCGCTTTCTACGGATTGCTGTATCTTTTTCGCCAGCAGCTCTGCACTTAATGATGCAGTCATCTCATCTCTGGATGCTACCAGCATTACCATCATATGTCCTGCCGGTGGATACTGCATCAGTTGGCGATATGTAATTTCCGTTTCGTAAAATCCCTTGTAATCCTGCTTTTCTGCCAGACAGATACTGTAGTTATCCGGACTGTAGGTCTGGATAATTACTTCTCCCGGAAGTTTTCCCCGGCCTGCACGACCTGCTGCCTGAGTGATAAGCTGAAAGGTTCGTTCCGGCGCATGATAGTCACTGACATACAAAGATAAATCTGCTGCAAGCACACCTACCAGTGTTACATTAGGAAAATCATGTCCCTTTACAATCATCTGGGTTCCGATCAATACATCCGCTTCCTGATTCGCAAAGGCCGATAATATTTTCTCATAGCTGTCTTTATTTCTTGTAGTATCAAAATCCATCCGAAGTGTTCTAGCCTCCGGAAAACGTTTCCTTACAATTTCTTCTATCTTCTGGGTTCCTGCTTTAAAACCACTGATGTATTTTGAATCGCACTCCGGACAATTCTTGGGAACTGGCTCTTCGTAACCGCAGTAATGGCATACCATCTTTCCATTACTATGCTGGCTCAAAGCAACATCACAGTGAGGACACTTTATTACATATCCACAGGCACGGCAGGATACAAACCCTGACATCCCTCTCCGGTTAATAAAAAGCATAATCTGCTGTTTATTTTCCAGTCGGTGTTCCATCAGCTCTTGTAACTTTTCACTTAAGATGGAACGGTTCCCATGCTTCAATTCTTCCCTTAAATCTACGGTATAACACTTTGGCAGTGGTTTTTCTTCAATTCTTTTTTCCAGTTCCAGAAGTATGTATTCTCCGTTCTTTGCCTTATAGTAACTTTCTATCGAAGGTGTCGCCGATCCCAGCACCACAGAGGCTCCTGTCATTTTTGCCCGTTCCACCGCTGTTTCTCTGGCATGATACCTTGGAAGGGTTTCACTTTTGTAACTGCTCTCATGTTCCTCATCTATAATAATAATTCCTAAATTTGAAAACGGTGTGAACAGCGCAGATCTTGGCCCTATCATTACATCCAATTCTCCGCTTTTTGCCCGCTCAAATTGATCATACCTCTCTCCGGGAGACATTTTAGAGTTCAGAATGGAAACCCGCTCTCCAAACCGTTGATAGAACCGCACTACCGTCTGATACGTCAGTGCGATTTCCGGAATCAGTACAATAGCCTGCTTTCCTGCCTTTATTACCTGTTCAATTATTTCTATATATACAGCTGTCTTACCGCTTCCCGTTACTCCATGCAGCAGATAGGTATGATGCTGATTCTGGCTGAACTCCTGCCATATCTGCTCCACTACCTGCCTCTGTTGGTCATTCAGTACTACAGCGCTTTCTTCCTGTTTCATTTCTCCCAGTGGATTACGATATTTGCGGCTGACTTCTACTCTGCAAATCCCCATCTCTTCCATGGCTCGTATCACTGCAGCCGTAATATTCAATTTACGCGTTACCGTTTCATAGGGTAATATCTTATGTTCCATTAAGGCTTCCAACAACCTGATACGTGCTGTATGATGCTTTTTTTGAAATATTGCAAGCTGTTCCCTGGCTTCTTCCTCTTTCAGAAGCAGATGAAGGGAACGCTGCTGCTTTTCCCTTGCCTTCTGCTTTACCGGAAGTACCGTCTTTAACGCGTGGTTCATGGTTCCGCCGTAATTTTTACGCATCCAGCCTGCCAATGCAATCAGCTGTGATTCAATGGAGATGCTTCCCTCCGCTGCTGCTTCCACTTCTTTTAATTTTTCTATGTCATATTCTGCTGTATCGGTTAGCTCTACAATATATCCTGTGGTCTTACGGCTCCCCTTTCCAAAGGGTATTTCCACCCGCATACCAATTTCCAGAACAGACTTTAGCTGTTCTGGTACTTTATACTGAAAGGTTCTATCTAATTTTTCATGAGAAATATCAACAATGATATTGGCATATTTAGCCATTTTCCTACCACCTGTACTTTATCTTCCTAATTCCTGCAACACTTCCTGAATCAGTACCCGCTCATCCATTGGATACTTCTTTCCTTTGATTTCCTGATAATCTTCATGTCCTTTTCCTGCAAGAACAATCACATCTCCCAGTTGTCCATGTGTAATGGCATATTTAATTGCTTCTTTCCGATCTATAATTTCTACATATGTTCCATTTGTTTTTGCCATTCCTATTTTAATATCATCCATAATTTCCTGTGGTTCTTCAAAACGAGGATTATCCGATGTAATAATAGTCAAATCTGCCAGCTGCCCGGACACTTCTCCCATCTCATAGCGACGCTGTTTAGAGCGGTTCCCTCCGCATCCAAACATACACACCAGACGTTTTGGATTATATTCCCGCAGAGACGTCAAAAGGCTCTGAAGACTCATGGCGTTATGGGCATAGTCAATCATCAGCGTAAATTCATCCGATACCTTTACCATTTCAATTCTTCCTTTTACCTTTGCTTCCTTCAATGCCTTCTTCATATCCTCTTCTGTCACATTGAAATGACGGCAGATTGCAATAGCCGTCAGGGAATTGTATACACTGAATTTTCCTGGAACATCTATTTCCACATCCATATCAACCAGCCCCTGTGCCTTATACGTCACGCCCAGATAGCCCGGTTTATTTACAAGACTGGTGTTTACCGCACATAAGTCTGCTTTTTCAGAAAAGCCAAAGGTCTCAATGGTACAGGTATGACCTTTGATTACATTTTCGCAATGTTCATCATCGATATTTACAATCCCCGTTTTACACTGCTTAAACAGCAGACCCTTGCATGCCATATATTCTTCAAAAGATGCATGCTCGTTGGGACCAATATGATCCGGCTCAAGGTTTGTAAATATACCGATTTCAAAGGTAAATCCTGCTGTCCGGTGCATCATCAGCCCCTGAGAGGACACTTCCATAATTACACACTGACATCCTGCCTCCACCATTCTGCGGAAGTACTGCTGTATCACATAGGATTCCGGCGTGGTATTGCTTGCCGGAATTACTTCTTCTCCAATAATAGCTTCAATAGTTCCAATCAGTCCCACCTTATATCCAGCATTTTCCAGAATGGATTTCACCATATAGGTTGAAGTAGTCTTCCCTTTTGTTCCAGTTACACCAATTACCTTCAGTTCTTCTGCCGGATGATGAAACCATGCTGCTGACACCAGTGCCAGACCATAGCGGGTATCCCTGGTACGAATTACAGTAAGCCCTTTCGGCGCCTCTACTTCATCCTGTACCAAAACTGCCGCCGCACCTTTTTCGGAAGCCTCTTTTACAAAGGTATGCCCATCTACGACTGTTCCTTTTATACATACAAACAGACAGCCCTTTTTGATTTTTCTGGAATCATATACTAAATCTGTAATCTCTATATCCGTTTCACCCTGCACAATTTCATAGTCAAGGCGTTCTAACAGACTCCTTAAGTTTTCCATTTTCATTCCTCTTTTCCAAAAAGCATATTCGTTTTATTATATGATAAAAGATGGAATTTTGCAAGCAGCCCAAAGTGCATGTGTGCATCCACTGGGGAGTCTTTACATGAATATGATACCCGGGTCCCAAGATCATGCTTTTCATGCTTGCATGAAAAAGCATGACCTTGGGACCCGCAAAACATTCGAAATCCGCCCTATCGGGCAGATTTCGAATGTTTTTAGAAGTGCGAAGCAATTCGTAGGTATCATATGGCCAAAATACCATCTTACACCCTAATCCCATATACACAAAAAGGAAGCCCGAAGAGTCTTTGATATAATCCCTCCCCTAAGGCTTCTCTTTTTTATATCTGTGTCACTACAAATATATCATAAATCGCTCTTACTGCTGCTTTAAAGTCTTCGTTCCGCACACCAATGATAACATTTAACTCACTGGAACCCTGGTCAATCATCTTAACGTTGATATTAGCATGTGCCAGAGCTGAAAAGATTCTTCCTGCTGTTCCGCGGGTAGATTTCATTCCACGCCCCACTACTGCAATCAGTCCCAAACCTGACTCAATCTCAATGGCATCCGGTTTTACCAGACGATGAATTGCAGCCATCACTTCCTGCTCTTTTCCTTCAAATTCTTCCTGATGTACGAATACCGTCATGGTATCTATACCAGATGGTACATGTTCAAAAGAAATTCCGTGCTCTTCAAATGCCTGGAGCACTTTTCTCCCAAATCCAACTTCTGTATTCATCATGGCTTTTTCAATATTAACCGCCACAAATCCTTTCTTTCCCGCAATTCCGGTGATGGTATATGCAGACTGACGGCAGGTACTTTCTACAATTAAGGTTCCCTCGTCTTCCGGTGCATTGGTATTACGGATATTGATGGGAATACCCTCTTTACGAACCGGGAACACCGCTTCTTCATGAAGTACAGTAGCGCCCATATAAGAAAGCTCCCGAAGCTCTTTGTATGTAATTACCTTGATTACCTCTGGTTTATGAATGATTCTTGGATCTGCCACCAGAAAACCGGAAACATCTGTCCAGTTCTCATACATATCTGCCTGTACTGCCTTGGACACGATAGAACCTGTAATATCGGAACCACCTCTGGAAAATGTCTTTACTGTTCCATCTTCCTTTGCTCCATAGAATCCAGGAATTACTGCACGTTCTGACTGTTCCAGACGTTCTGACAGAAGCCGGTTTGTTTTTTCTGCATCAAATTCACCATTTTCATGAAATACAATCACTTCTGCTGCATCTATAAAGTCATAGCCAAGATACTCAGCCATGATAATACCATTTAAATATTCTCCTCTGGATGCTGCATAATCACTTCCCGCTTTATTTTTAAAATTCTCAGCAATCACTTTGAACTCTTGTTCTAAGGAAAGATTTAATCCCAATCCATTGATAATAGCATTATAACGTTCCATTATCTTCTCCAATGCTGCACTGAAATCTTTCTTTTCTTCTGCCAGAGCATAGCACTTATACAGCAAATCTGTAACTTTCGTGTCTTTGGAGTCACGTTTTCCCGGTGCACTGGGAATTACATACTTACGGTCTTCATCCGAACGGATAATACTTCCAACTTTTTCAAACTGCTGAGCACTCGCCAGTGAACTTCCGCCAAATTTTACTACTTTTATCATCTTTTTCCTACAGGACTGTTCCGCTATCGTCCTGCCTCTCCTTTTCCTTTTTGTAATCTAACATGCATTTTATCATAAGATTTCATGTATAGAAACCCATTTTTTTATTTTTTTATTTTTTTCTTACGATACCGCACTATTTTTTCATCCTACAGCTCTCAAAAATGAGTTCCTTTATTTCTTTTTCCATTTAAATATATTTTGCTGTTTTTTTATTGGAACAAAGAAATAAACAATAAAGAGGAAGACTCCCCCAACGGCTCATCTTCCCCTAAATCTTAACAAATTTTCTCATTTCCAGAACTGCGGCTTGTTCTGGATAGGCTTTACTAAATAGTTCCTGCCATATTTTAAAACGTTCTTCCTAATATTCTGCCATCTGCCATAACTTGGTATTGACTCTGGACACCACCTCATCCTTTTCAAAAGGTTTGATGAGGTAATCATCTTCTCCCATATTTAGTATGGCTACTTTTTCCTCAATTGGAATTTGGTCGGATAATACAATAATAGGAATTAGATTTCCTTCCTGCCGAAGCCGTCTTATTACTCCCTCTCCATTTATTCCGGGAATCATCAAATCCAGTAGAAGTATATCAAACGTTTCCATAGAAATCCGCAGTAACGCTTCACTCCCTGAATAGGCACTTTCCGTTTCATACCCCTCATTTTCAAGTGTTTTACATATCAATTCATTACTTTCACTATCATCTTCTACTACTAATAGTCTTATTTTATTCATACGTTTCCCCTTCGTATATTTTTAGATTCTTATTTTATCACACTGTCTCTTTTATTTCCATCATAGAAATAAAAGAATTCTCCCCTCTATAACCGAAACAGCTCAATACTTTTCTTTAATTCATCTGATATTACTTCTAATTCGCCAGCTTCCTTAGCAATCTCATAAACAATTGTACTAACCTCCGTTACTGCTGCAGAGGTCTCCTCTGTAGATGCTGCATTCTCTTCTGCTATGGCAGACAGATTCTGTACCCCATCTATTACCTTCACCCTTGCATCATCTAACCTTTTGGTTTGCTGCTGGATTGCTTTGATTCCAACAATGGATTCAGCAATTCCAGAATTCACTTCCTCAAAACTGCTGTCTGTCTGGCTTACTTTTTGATTCTGATTCTTCATAATATCCTGAATTTCATTCATTGTAACAACTGCACTTTCTGAATCATTTATCAGGGATTTTATAATTATATCTATCTGGCTGGCTGATTTATTTGATTGTTCTGCCAGCTTCTGAATTTGAGAAGCAACTACCGCGAATCCTCTTCCCTGTTCTCCTGCTCTTGCCGCTTCTATCGTTGCATTTAACGACAGCAGATTCGTTTCTTCTGCAATTGAAGCAATAAGATTGGTTGCTTCCTGAATTTTTAAGGCAGATTCGTTTGTGGTATTTGTCTGGGTATAGATGGTATCAATTGCCTCTGTAACTTTGCTATTAATATCCTTTAATTCCTGAAGGGTTGTTGTTGCCAATTCCCCTGCATCCTTGATATTATTAGAATTTTGGGATAAACCGTTTACTTCATTCGTGGTTTCCTCCACCATATCCCCCATCAGCATAATATGTTCTGTTGCATCCTGAGTTTCTTCAGCCTGACTGGTGGCACCTGTTGCTATTTCAACAACCGCCTTTTCTACCTGTACTACCATTTCCGATGTATTCTCTGTCTTCTTAATCAGAAGTTCAGCCTCTTCATGCACTTTCATACTTTTGTCTGAAATCTGACCAATTAACATTACTAATTGATTTCGCAGTTTAAGCACTGCTGAAAGAATATCGCCTATTTCATCCCTGCGCTTTGTCGCCTTCTCTCTAATTTCCACCGTAAGGTTTCCATCGGCAATTTCTCCAAGTGCAGAAACACCCATTTTAACACCATTTACAATTCGATTTGCCAGAACCCATGCAACAATAACACAAACAACGATGGTAATTAAAATAATAAGTAATAAAAGATTTACAATATTTCCTATTTCAGCTTCTGCATCTTCCTGGCTCATACCGGTAAAAACCATTCCAACAGGTGTATTGGAGTCGTCATTATAAATTGGTATGTAATAAGCAAAGAACTCCTCTCCTGCCACATCCACCCGCTGTGCAAAATAAGTCTCACCCTTGTTCAAAACGCTCTCGACCACCTTGTCGGCCGCCTTCGTTCCTATAGCCCGTTCACCGTTTGCATCTAATACGGAGGTCATATATCTTGTGTCTCCGAAAAATACAGTGACTTCCATTCCTGTTTCCTTTTTAACATCATCCGCCAAATGAGTAGATTGAGATATATTTATGTCTTCTCCCTTGTACATCTCACCATCATCATCTATATAAAAATCTCCTTCACCTAAACTTATTGCATCTTTAACCGCTATTGCTGTAGAATTAAGTCCCCTTTCAATTGTTTCTGTCATTGTTTCTGTAATTTTGTAGTAACTAATCCCATAGGTTATGATCCCCAATGTTAAAAGAGGTACAATTACCAATAACAAAATCTGCGCTCTAAGCTTCATAATATACACCGCCTTCCAAATAATTCATCCATGATGTCCGCACCAGACGTTCTTTGTTACCTTGATTTAAGTTCTTTTTGCCCAACCTGGCATCTCCTTCCTTATCGTTCTGTTAACCCCTGTCTTTCTGTTTGAAATTTGATACCCCAATGCATTACCAGCAAAAAAATATATAGATTTTCGTCTTAATGCTAATTATTTGAACTTGCTGATCCTACTCCCTAGAGCAGCGCCAGATTTCTTCATCCATACCCCGAGACGCTAACTTCTATAATCTAATTATAAAAGTAATAGGGAACGAAATCAATAAGACTTTCTACTTATTATCATTTTTTTAAAGGAAAAAAAGGGAGAACCACTTTTCTCCCTTTTAATTACCTCTTTTTACTCATTCATTTTCTCTCTGATTATAATTCCGGCTGCAATTAAAATTACTGCTCCTCCTGCCATCCATGGAATAAAGTCATATTTTCCTTTTATCATCTGAAATAAAGCAAACTTTCCAAAATATTTGCTGCCGCCGATGTTCACCACAAAATAGACGATAGATACCATATATCCCAATACCACCTGATTCGTAATGCCGCTTACAAAAAAGCCAATTGCCCCCAGAAATACAATTTCACTAAAAGAACCCAGCCATAACTTCCCTATTGAAAATTCGCTGTCCCCTATATAAAGTATCCAGATAAACAGTGATATAATTGCAGCCTGTATCACCACAGCCTGAATAATTCTTATCGAATATAACTTCCATAGAGACATCTTTTTTGATTTTTGCAGCAGCCAGATTTCCCGGTTCTGCTCCGGCATAAACAGGGGTGTAAATAATAATATTCCTGTAAATGCCACAAACATCTCCATTGCCTTTGCTGCCTGATCCGGTGAAAGATTCTGGAAACTCACAAAGAACCCGGATAAACAGCACAGCAGAAGGGTAATCAGAATATGGGGCAGATACTGTCTGACAAAGAATCTACTTCCGACGCTGAAATATCTTTCCATAAATAGTATCTCCTTCCCCACGCTTCTTCTCATATACCAGACATGTTATACCGAATAGTACAATTGCCAGTATGAAATAAAATCCACGATTTGTATAAAGCTGCATTTTTTGCTGCCCAAATATTTCCGTGCCGCCCAGCTCATTCCATCGTGCTACCAACTGCAATCCAAAATTTCCTTCCAGAGTTACCGCACTGAATAAGCTTGCAATTGCCCAGAAAACCTGTATAAAAATAGAAATCATGTTTTCCGTCATTTCTGTAATAAGGAAGGATACTGCCAGCACAATCATAATCTCCGGCAGCAGCCAGATCATATCATATTTTAAAAATGCCAGTACATCTGCCTGTATACCAAATGTTTCTGCCTGATACTGCCAGGGCATCTGAAGTATAAATGACAGTATTACAACCGGTAAAAATGCCATACATACATTTGCCAGATATCTGCTTCCTATTATCGTACCTGCCCTGGCATTTCTGGCATAAATCACCTGGGAAACCTGAGAGCGCTTATCCCGTAAGCATCTTGTAACTCCAAGGAAAATAGGCAGCACTGCCAATACGATTCCTGCATAATCACAAAACAGCCGCATATAGGCTCCTGTAACCTTATCCTCCTCACAGATTTTCTCATAGCTTTTGAGTTCTGTCTTATAATCACTTGGTACACTTACTCCCGTACAAAAAGCTTCTTCCCGATAAGCAGAACCCTTCCCGATGACATCGCATACTTCTTCCATCTTCTTGCAGAACGTATCATAGGAAAGACCTTCGTTTACTGATATTCTATACTCAGCTGATGCCTGGAGGGATTCTTCCATCGTGCCCTGATCATAGCTTTCATAGTGCTCTATCATTTCCTGTTCCAGTCTGGCAAAATCTTTTCCAGAACATTCTTCCATAATTTCTTTGACGTCTTCCAGCTTCTCTTCATTCAGTTTTACCCCTTTATAAAATCCCATAGGGTAAGTGGCGTAAGAATTACGATACGTCTCCTGAAAAAGATCTGCCAGTGTTTTTTCCATAATATCTGTTTTCTTCGTAGAAACAGTCATTCCATAATAATCCTGTCCCTTTTCCGGCTTTTCCAGTTCAGCTGTGCTATCTCCCATCTGACTGGTAAGGAATAATATGAAAATTACAATATAGATATAATAGACGAGGCTTTTTAATATCTGCCGGCATTCTTTTAAAAATAATGTTCCAAACATGCTGTCACCCCCTACCCTTCTATCGTTACCGTATCATGATTTGTATGCATAAGATACATATAGGCATCTTCCACATCTCCATTGCATAATACGGCTTCATTCATTGGGGGCTCTTTTGATACGATTTTAATGGTTGATGTACTTCCATTCGTTAGAATTCCGGTTACCAGAAACGTATCTTTTATAAGTGGAAGCTCCATGGTAGAGACCTCCGCCTTATAAACCTTTCCTTCCACCATCTGCAGCAATTCTGATACCGTACCCTGGAACAAGATATTTCCCTGATTCAAAACAGCAATATTTTCACAGGTCGCTTCGATATCTCCTACAATATGAGTGGACAGGATAACAATTCTGTCTCTAGCAATTTCACATAAAAGATTACGGAAACGCACCCGCTCTTCCGGGTCCAGGCCCGCTGTAGGTTCATCCACCACAATAACTTTGGGATCGTGAATAATAGCCTGAGCAATTCCAAGCCTTCTGCGCATCCCACCAGACATTGCTTTTACCTTGGTTTTTTTCTGGTTTCCCAGATTTACTTTCTCTAACATTTCCGGCACTTTCTTTTGTCTTTCCTTTTTTCCCATTCCGGAAAGTACTGCCAGATAATCCAGTGCTTCATAAGCACTCATATTTCCGTACATAGAAAAATCCTGGGGCAGATATCCTATCATACTTCTGATTTGTCTGTTGTCTTCCAGTGGTACACCGCATATCTGTACTTCTCCGCTGCTTTTTTTCAATAACGTAGTCAGCACCTTCATCAATGTGGTCTTTCCCGCACCATTGGGACCCAGCAAGCCAAACATTCCCTGTGGAATGTTTAAGCTTACATTACATAACGCCTGCTTCTTTCTAAAATTTTTGGATAGATTTTTAATTTCAATTTCTGTACTCATATTATGCTTCCTCTCTTTTATCCTTTTTTTCATCATAAGAGAGTTTTTCCTACAAACTTCCTATCTGTTTCTATTTATTTTATCCCAATGCCAAAAGATGCTGCCACAATTGCGCCCCCTGAGACACTATTGTGAAATGTAAGGCTTCCATTGTGATTTTCACATAACATTTTACAGATGGAAAGCCCGATTCCGAAATGCTCACTGCTGCTTTTCTCTTCGCTGAAATATACTTCTGCTGCTGTCCGTAATGCTTTACCTGAAAATCCCTCTCCGTCATCCTTTACATAAATTATTAATTCACTGTCATTTGATTGTATTTGTATCGTAATCTGTTCTCTGGCATAACGCATTGCATTATTCAGCAGATTTTCCAAGACCTCCTGAATGCACTCATCATCCGCAAAAATCTCTTCCTTAACCTCTTTCTGCCAAACATCAATCTTCTTGCCAGAATTCAGTCCGATTACCTCTGCGGAGTTCTGGATACGTCTGGTAAGTTCCGGCACCTTAATCCAACTGCATATTACTTCCCGTTCTTCTATTCTCTGAAGTTCTGCCATTGTATTGGTAAACCGTAAAATACGCTCTTCCTGATACTGCATCGTATTCAGCTTTTCCAGCAATACTTCCTCCGAAACCTTTCCTTTGGGCACATATTTCTGCAAGAATTCTGTATATCCTTTAATAACAGTAAGTGGTGTTCTTATATCATGGGCAAAGGCAGCATTAATATTACGCTGCTCTTCCTGCTGTTCCCATTGCCTGTGTTTTTCTCTAATAAGATTTTTCCGGAGCCTGTCTGTCTCCCTGCTTATCTTCCCCATTTCGTCGCCACTTCTGTAACTCATCTCATGGCTGTAATCTCCTGTGTTAATGGCATTCAGCATATCCGATATTGCTTCTATGGCAGGATGTATCTTTTTTTCAAAAAAGATTTTCCCTGCAATGATATAAGCTACAAACATGTAAACATAAAGACTGTAGTTATATACCAGTGCTATGCATTTTAGAATAAGGCCATACTTTTCATTTGATGAAACCTGTTCTACTTTGCCATCTACAAAATAAAAGCTGACATCCTGAATACGCTCTCCAATGACACTCTGCCACATACCCAAAATATTTCTGGTTAATATCCAGAGTACCAGTGCACCAATGGTTGTAATACACAGATAACATACTAAGCTTCTTACCAGGGTCGCATTTTGCAGATATTTTTTGAGCTTTTCTATTTTTTCTTCTATCCAATCCATTTATAACCAACACCCCAAACTGTTTCTATATACTTTTTCTCCCCACATGCTCCAAGCTTGTTGCGGATTCTCCGAATATGCTCCGCCACAATCCCTGCATCTGCTTCTCCATCAAATCCCCTTACTTTTTCATAAATCTGTTCTTTCTCGAATACCTGTCCGCTATGGGTCAGCAGCAGTTCCAGAATTAAATATTCTGTCTTGGTTAATCCTACATCTTCTCCTTCATACAATACCTGATGTCCAAGGAAATCTACTGTGAGGTCCTGACTGATATATACATTGCTTTTCTGATGTTTCCGCTCTTCCCGCCGTAAATGTGCTTCTACTCTGGCCAGCAGTTCTTCCATGGAAAATGGCTTTACAATATAATCATCTCCCCCTGATTTCAGCCCGTTTATCCGATCTTTTTCTTCTGTCCGTGCTGTTAAAAATAAAATTGGAGAATTTATATAGTCTCTTATCTTTTCACATACCTCATATCCATCCATATCCGGCATATTAACATCCAGTAAAATTAACTCCGGATTGTGTTTTATTTTCTCCAGAGCCTCTGTTCCGTTTTCCGCTGTATATACAAGATATCCTTCCAGTTCCAGATATTCCTTTAATAATCTTCGTATGTCCTGTTCATCGTCCACTACCAGAATCTTCTTCATCTTATCATCCTCCCGTTTTATTTTACGAAAAAATTTCCTAGACTTTTCCTACTTGAATAAACAAAGTGTTTCGGCACCCATAATGAAAGGGGATTATTGCAAAATCTCCTGCAATAATCCCCTTTATAAGTTTTGTCAGTTTATAGCAATCTGATGCTTATTTATAATTTACAATGTCACCAAATTCTGCTTTTAAGGAAGCTCCGCCAACCAATCCGCCATCGATGTCTGGTTTTGCAAATAAATCTGCTGCAGTTGCTGCATTTACAGATCCGCCGTACTGGATACGGATTGCTTCTGCAGTTGCATCGTCATAAATTTCTTTTATGCATACACGAATCGCTCCGCATACTTCCTGAGCCTGATCGGAAGTAGCTGTTTTTCCTGTTCCAATCGCCCAGATTGGTTCGTAAGCGATTACAGCTGTCTTCGCCTGATCTGCAGTTACATTTAAGAATGCAATTTTAATCTGCTGGCGAATGAAATCAATGGTAACACCCTGTTCTCTCTGTGTTAAAGTTTCTCCACAGCAAACGATTGGTGTAATTCCATGCTCAAATGCTTTTAATACTTTTTTGTTTACAGTTTCGTCTGTTTCTCCAAAGTATTCTCTTCTTTCGGAGTGTCCTATTACTACATATTTTACTCCTACATCTGTTAACATTGCTGGAGAAATTTCTCCTGTGTATGCACCACTTTCTTCGTAGTACATATTTTCTGCTCCAATATTGATATTAGAGCCCTTTGCTGCTTCCATAGCTGGAATGATGTCAATAGCAGGTACGCAGAATACTACGTCTACATCATCACTTGCAACTAATGGTTTTAACTCGTTTACTAAAGCTACTGCTTCACTTGGAGTTTTGTTCATTTTCCAGTTTCCTGCAATAATTTTTCTTCTTCCCATTCTTCTTATCCTCTTCTCTGAATTTTATTTCCTATCCAAAATTCATATTACTGATTAAACTGTCTATTTGTTGTTGGCTGCTGCTACACCTGGCAGTTCTTTTCCTTCCAGGAATTCTAAGGAAGCTCCACCACCGGTAGAAATATGGGACATTTTATCTCCAAATCCTAACTGGTTAACAGCTGCTGCAGAGTCTCCTCCACCGATAATTGTAGTTGCATCTGTTTCTGCTAATGCTTTTGCCACTGCAATTGTTCCTTCTGCAAGGGTAGGATTTTCAAAGATACCCATTGGTCCGTTCCAAACAACAGTTTTTGCTGTCTTTACTGCATCTGCATACATAGCTGCTGTCTTAGGTCCGATATCAAATGCACCTTTATCTGATGGCATATCCTCTACACCATATACTTCTGCTTCTACTGCTGCATCAATTGGATTTGGGAACTCTGATAAAACTACAGAATCTACTGGCAGTAATAATTTCTTGCCAAGTTTTTCTGCTTTTTCCATCATTTCTTTACAGTAATCAATTTTTGTCTCATCTACTAAAGATTTACCGATTTCATATCCCTGTGCTTTTAAGAATGTATACGCCATACCTCCACCAACGATTAAGGTATCACATTTTTCCAGTAAGTTAGAGATAACGTTTAATTTA